>DATDTH010000423.1:0-7707 GCA_035290985.1 Pseudomonas sp.
CTCAGACCTTGTTCCTTCACCATCTGCACGACTTGCAGCTTGAAGCTGGCGTCGAATGCTCTGCGTTTACGGCTCATACATGGCTCCTCTGTCGGTGGATTTTCCACCTATCGAGGTGTCCAGGGAAATTAGACCACCACAGATGCTGTCGGGTTAGCAAAACGTAACCCGACCTACAAAGGCTGCATTCCCACGCGGAGCGTGGGAACGATCGACCGCTCGATGGGTATCGCTGCGCTCAACCCATCCTACGAACTACGGGGCTCTGTGTTTTTCGCCGGGCTCAATCGAGCATATCCAGGTAGCGCTCATCCTTCTTGAAGGTCACCGGATGGGCGAAGCCGGGCACGCGGATCTGCTCGGGGGTGATGGCGATGGCGTGGTGGTCGATCAGGTCCTGACCGAAGTTGTAGATGATGTCCAACTGGCCCTTGAGGGCCCGCTGGTCATAGCGTTGGGCGGCCTCGCGGGTCTGTTCCCGCCGCTGGCAGTAGGTGGCGAAGGCGTCGGCGCCATGACGCTTGCGCAGCATGGCATCGACCACCCGCGGCGCCAGGACCGCGGCGCTGGCGTTGTTGCCGCCAAAACCCTTGGAGTTGAGGAAGCACACGTCCAGCGCGGCTTCGCCGACCTTGCGGTCTTCCAGGGCGATGCGCAGGCGTTCCTGGAACACGTCGCTGGCGACCTCGTCTATGGTCTTGATCCCGGGAATGATGCCGTACTTGAACGCGCCCAAGGCGGAGATCAGTTGGTCGCCGCTGGCGGAGGCCAGGGAGTGGCCGACGAAGGCCTTGACCGCGCTCACCGGCCAGTCGGTGATAGCGAAGGTGCGGGCAATCTCGTCCAGCAGCTCCGACTCGGTGACCCGGTTGGCCGGCGTGCTGGAGCCGTGGGCGTGGACGAAGCTGCGCTTTTGCACCCCCTCCAGACCCACCAGTTGCACGGCGCTGGCGACCGCCTTGGCCATGCTCAGGTAGTTGCCGGGGCCGGGGGCGGAGATGGACTTCTTGAAGCCGTCGGCATTGATGAACACATCGGACACGGCGCCGTGGATGTCGGCGCCCAGCTCGAGGGCCAGGGCATCGTCCATCAGCACCACGAACTGGCTGGACTCGGCCAGGGTAAAGCCGCAGTTGTTGCCGAAGGGCCGGCTGGCGCGGCGAAAATCCACCTGGTCATGGCCTTCGACATGGCGCAGCCCTTCTTCGGTGGCCAGGGCACCCATGGCGCCGTAGCCCTCGATGCACTCCTGGTTGATCGGCGCCTCGCTGTTGCCGACTATGGCCACCCGTGCCTTGCCCGCGCCTATCAGTTCGACGGCCTTCTGCAGGTTGTAGAGGAAGGTCGCGCAGGCCCCGGTGATGCTCCCGGTGGTGCCGACGCTGCCCAGCACATAGGCATTGATAAAGTCGGCGGGCATGCTGTTGAGCCCCAGGGCCAACTGCTTGGCGCTAACCCGCTTGCCCTTGAGGCGCGACTGCATCAGGCCGCCGAAGCCGTTTTCATCCAGCTGGCTCATGATGCTGCCGGCGAACACGGCGACCTCGTCCGGTTCGACCCGGTCGACTATGGTCTTCCACTCCAGGCCGGTCGAGCGCAGCGCATCGGTCACCCCGACTATGGTCAGCTGCAATCCGCGGGGGTGAAAGTGCGAGTTGTAGAGCTCGCCGGGTTCGAAGCCGCTGGGCAGCTGCCCGGCCGATTTGACCGCCAGGGCGCGGTAGCTGTCGACCTTGAATTCGCAGCTGTCGTGCAGGGTCACCCGCACCTCGCCCGCGTCGAGGGGCTCCACCGACCAGTTGGCCGGCAGGGGCTCGGGCAACTGCTTGCCCGCGGTGACGAAGCTCAGCGGCTGGCCCTCGACACCGCCCAGGCTGATGCACTTGTGCCAGTGGGCGGCGTCCACATCCAGGTACTGCGGCTCGATGCGGCGCACCAGGGTGGCGGCGAGTATCTGCGCGCCAAAGCGGCTTTCGATCTCGGCCGGGGACAGGCTGTTGCCTTCGGCGGACAGGTAGGCACCGTCGACCACGCTCACCAGCTTCATCATCACCGCCAGCCCGGCCAGGGTTTCCTGGCGAGCCTGAGGGTCCATGGATTCGATCACGGTGCGTCTGAAACCATGATGGAAGGAACTGCGACCGGCCGAGTTGTACCCACCAAAACCGACAATCACAGGTAATCGAGACATAACTCAGGAAGCTCCATAAAAGGGGGGCATGCGCCGCTGGACGCATGGCGGGAGTCGGAATGGGGTGGCAGATCTGAACGGCCCGCCAGCGCCGCCGGGTCGCGAGAAGCCGGACAGCGGGTCGGGCCGATACGGCCGAGATGCTTATGCTGACGCGATCAGTGACCGATTAGTCACGGCTTCGACCAAGGTCGAGCTCCGCCAAGACCCCACGCCTGCTAGGGTTTCTCCCACGCCAAGGATCCGCTGGAGAGCACCGATGCACAGCCTCAACCCTTTCGAATACGCCATGCCGCGGGATGCGGCGAACTTCCAGGCCCTCAGCCCGCTGAGCTTTCTCGAGCGGGCGGCCAGCGTCTACCCCAAGCGGTTGGCGCTGGTCCATGGTCCGTACCGCCAGAGCTGGGGCGAGACCTACAGCCGCTGCCGACGCCTGGCCTCGACCCTGAGCCTGCGCGGTATCGGCCTGGGCGATACCGTGGCGGTGCTGGCGCCCAACGGCCCGGCCTTGTTCGAAGCGCATTTCGGCGTGCCGATGAGCGGCGCGGTGCTCAATGCGCTGAACACCCGCCTGGATGCCGAGGCCCTGGCCTTTATCCTGCAACACGGCGAGGCCAAGGTGCTGCTGGTGGACAAGGAGTTCGGCGAGCTGGCCCGGCGTGTGGTCAGCCACCTGCCCAAGCGCCCGCTGCTGGTGGGCATCGACGACCCGCTCTATGGCGAAGGGCTGCTGATCGGCGAGCTGACCTATGAGGCGCTGCTGCTCGAGGGCGATCCGCAGCATGACTGGCAGATGCCGGAGGACGAATGGCAGGCCATCGCGCTGAACTACACCTCGGGCACCACCGGCAACCCCAAGGGAGTGGTCTACCACCATCGCGGCGCGCACCTCAACGCGCTGTCCAATGTGCTGTGCTGGGACATGGGCAAGAACCCGGTGTACCTGTGGACCCTGCCGATGTTCCATTGCAACGGCTGGTGTTTCCCCTGGGCACTGGCGGCCACGGTCGGCACCAGCGTGTCCCTGCGCCATGTGCGCGCCGAGGCGATCTATCAGGCGTTGGCCGAGCATGGGGTCGACCATTTTTGCGGCGCGCCCGTGGTGCTGAACATGCTGGCCAACGCCCCAGCCGAACTCAAGGCGCTGAAGACCCGTCCGGTCAAGGTGCTCACCGCGGGTGCCGCGCCGCCAGCGGCGGTGATTGCCGCCATGGAGGCCCTGGATTTCCAGGTGACCCACACCTACGGCCTGACCGAGACCTATGGGCCCAGCGTGGTCTGCGCCTGGCACGATGAATGGGACGAGGCGGGCCCCGATCAGCGCGCCCGGCTCAAGTCCCGCCAGGGGGTGCGCGCGCCCTTGCTCGATGGGCTGATGGTGGCCGATCCCGAGACCATGGTGCCGGTGCCCAGGGACGGTGAGACCGTAGGCGAGATCATGATGCGCGGCAACGTGGTGATGAAGGGCTACCTGAAGAATCCCAGCGCCACCGCTGAGGCCTTCGCCGGCGGCTGGTTCCACTCCGGCGACCTGGCGGTGTGGCATGCCGATGGGTATGTGGAGATCAAGGACCGCTCCAAGGACATCATCATCTCCGGCGGCGAGAATATTTCCTCGATCGAGGTTGAGGATGCGCTCTACCGTCATCCGCAGATTCTCGAAGCGGCGGTGGTGGCCATGCCCAGCGAAAAATGGGGCGAGACGCCCTGTGCCTTCGTCACCCCGCGGGACGGCGTGAGCCTGACGGCCGAGGAGGTGATCGCCTTCTGCCAGCAACACATGGCGCGCTTCAAGGTGCCCGGGCACGTGGTGTTCGCGTCCCTGCCCAAGACCTCCACCGGCAAGGTGCAGAAGTTCGTCCTGCGTGAACAGGCCCGGGCGCTGGCGCTTCGATGAGCAAGCGAAAACCTAGCTGCCGGATCGGTTCTGTAGGGGCTCCGTAGGGTGCGCCGGGCGTCGCTACGCTGTGCGCACCGGGGTGCTTCGGCGAAAGCCGGTCTGTCGGGTTACGCTGCGCTAACCCGACCTACGAGAAACGCTCCGGCGGAACCTGGAGGTCAGTAATTCGACGAAAGCCGTTGCCCCGGGTTTTGCCAAGGCGAAAAAAAGCCCGGCACTTGGCCGGGCAAAAGGAGATGGGATTAGGCGTTCGGGATCAGCTCATGCCCAGCCAGTTGGGGAGGGCCAGGGAGATCCAGGGCACGTAGGTGATCAGGATCAGGAAGCTGAGCAGCAGCATCAGCCAGGGCATGGCCGCGCGTATCACCTGGGTCAGCGGCATGCCGGTCACGGCCGAGGTGACGAACAGGTTCAACCCCACCGGCGGGGTGATCAGGCCGATCTCCATGTTTACGACCATGATGATGCCCAGGTGGATCGGATCGATGCCCAGCTTCACCGCGATGGGGAAGAGGATCGGGGCCAGGATCAGGATGATCGCCGAGGGCTCCATAAAGGCGCCGGCGATCAGCAGCACGATGTTCACCACCAGCAGGAACATCACCGGTGTCAGGCCGGCTTCGATCACCCAGGCGGTGATGGTCTGCGGGATCTGCTCGGTGGTCAGCACATGGGCGAAGAGCATGGCGTTGGCGATGATGAACATCAGCATGATGCTCAGCTTGCCGGACTCCAGCAGCACCTTGGGGCACTCCCTGAGCTTCATGTCCTTGTAGACGAAGATCGCGATAAAGCCGGAATAGACCGCCGCCACCGCCGCCGCCTCGGTGGGGGTGAACATGCCCGAGTAGATGCCGCCGAGGATGATCACCATCAGCAGCAGGCCCCAGCTGGCCTTGCGCGCGGCGCTCAGCCATTCGCGCAGGGAGGCCCGCGGCATGGCCGGCAGGTTCTTCTTCACCGCAACTATGTAGATGGCCACCATCAGCACCACGCCGAGCAGCAGACCGGGGATCACGCCGGCCATGAACAGCTTGCCGACCGAGGTCTCGGTGGCGGCGGCATAGACCACCATCACGATCGACGGGGGAATCAGGATGCCCAGGGTGCCGGCGTTGCAGACGATGCCGGCGCCGAACGCCTGGGGATAACCGGAGCGGACCATGCCGGCGATGGCGATCGAGCCGACGGCGGCGACGGTCGCGGGCGAGGAGCCGGACAGGGCGGCGAACAGCATGCAGGCGAGCACCGCGGCTATCGCCAGGCCACCGCGGATATGGCCGACGCAGGCGTTGGCGAAATCGATCAGGCGCCGGGCCACGCCGCCGGTGGTCATAAAGGCCCCGGCCAGCAGGAAGAAGGGGATCGCCAGCAGGGTGTAGTGTTCGGAGGTCTCGAACAGCTTGATCGCCAGCGAGCGCACCGAGTCCGGGCTGAACAGCATGATGGTCAGGGAGCCGGCCAGGCCGAGGGAGGCGGCGATCGGCACGCCGATGAACATCAGCAGGAACAGCAGCAGGAAGAGGAACAGGATGGTCATGGCTTGTGCTCCTCGTGCTCGGTCAGCTTCATGGCCTCGGCGGCTTCATCGGCTAGGCCCAGGCCGGTCTGCTGGTTGCGCAGGATGCGCACGAAAATCTCGAAGAAGCGGATAAACACCATGGCGTAGCCGAAGGGCACGATCAGGCCGATCATCCATTGCTGCACGCCGAAATGGCCGAGGTCCTCGGCGCCGATGCCGGCGGTGAACAGGGTCTTGACCCAGTCGAAACTGGCGACGGCGATCAGCCCGGAATAGCCCAGGCAGCAGAGCACGGCGATCAGGCCGATGACCCGTTGCACCGGTTTGCTGGCCAGCTTGACCAGGGCGTCGACGCCGATATGCCCGGCGGTGCGCACGCCATAGGCCAGACCGAAGAAGATCAGCCAGGCGAACAGGGCCTTGGTCAGGGCGTTGCTCCAGGTCATGGCCTGGGCCAGGTCGAGGATGAAGTCGCCGATGGCCAGCAGTGTCTCGTTGCCGCCCAGACGGTCGCCCAGGTTGTAGAACAGGGTGTAGAGGTTGTTGAGGATCACGTAGACGAAGGTGACCAGCGTCATGGTCGCCAGGAGGAAGGCGATAAAGCCTTCCTCGAAGTGGTTCCAGACGCGCCAGAAGGCATTCATGGAGGGCTCTCCCGATGGGGGGGGTTAATGCACCGGGCGCCTGGGGGCGCCAGGGTAGGATGGGTGGGGCCGCCTAGGTGGGGCCGCCTAGGTTGAGCGTAGCGATACCCATCGCCTCATCGCGATGGGTATCGTCGCAAGCTCCTCAACCCATCCTACGGGTTGGCGGCTTCGGCGGCCTTGATCAGGTCGGCACCGATATCGCCTTCGAACTTCTTCCATACCGGTTTCATCGCGTCGAGCCACAGGCCGCGCTGCTCGGGCGTCAGGCTGATGATCTCGCTGGTCTTGGCGTCGAGGATGCGCTGCTTGTCGCCCTGGTTCAGCGCGTCGGCCTGCTTGTTCACTTCGGAGGTCACTTCCACGATGATCTTGTCCAGCTCGCCGCGCACGTCGGCCGGCAGGCCGTTCCAGAAGGTGGTGTTGGTGATCAGCATGTAGTCCAGCACGCCGTGGTTGGACTCGGTGATGAAGGGCTGCACTTCATGCATCTTCTGGCTGTAGATGTTCGAGTAGGGGTTCTCGGCGCCGTTGACCACGCCGGTCTGCAGGCCCTGGTAAACCTCGGCGAAGCTCATCTTGCGCGGGTTGGCGCGCACGGCCTTGAACTGCTCCTCCAGCACGGCGGAAGCTTGCACGCGGAACTTCAGGCCACGGGCATCCTTGGGTTCACGCAGGGCCTTGTTGGCCGACAGTTGCTTCATGCCGTTGTGCCAATAGCCGAGGCCGGTGATGTTCTTGCTTTCCATGGACTTGAGCAGGCCCTGGCCTTCAGGGCTTTGCTGGAAGCGGTCGACGGCCTGGATATCGGTGAAGAGGAACGGCAGGTCGAAGATCTGCACCTGCTTGGTGTACTGCTCGAACTTGGCCAGGGAGGGCGCGATCAATTGCACGTCGCCCAGCAACAGGGCTTCCATTTCCTTGCCGTCGCCGAACAGCGAGGAGTTCGCATAGACCTCGACCTTGACCTTGTCGCCCAGGCGTTCTTCGGCGAGCTTCTTGAACAGCAGCGCGCCCTGGCCCTTGGGCGTGTGCTCGGCGACCACGTGGGAGAACTTGATCACGATCGGATCGGCCGCCTGGACCAGGCTGGCGATGCCGAGGGATAAGGCGCAGACGAGTGCCTTGGCAGTGAACTTGAACATGCGGTACTTCCTCTTGTTATTGGTTATCGCAGGGCGCGTTGGCGGGCGGACATCCGCAAGTCTAGGCGGCCTGCCGGAAAACGGCGGGTCTGGCGGCCTGGGCTGCGGGTGTCGGATCACCTGCTGGAAGCCTAGAGCAACCGGCATGCCAGACTGGGCCGCGGAATCCGAAAAAGCCGGCGGGGCCCCATGGGCACTGGCGTGCGCGGGGCGAGGAGGTGCCGGGTGGCGGGCCGCGCGGGCGCTTGCGGCCGGTGCCAGGCGAGGCGTCTGGCGGGAAGCCGCCGGTCAGTCGAGGTCGTCTG
>DATDTH010000424.1:0-5940 GCA_035290985.1 Pseudomonas sp.
CTCAGACCTTGTTCCTTCACCATCTGCACGACTTGCAGCTTGAAGCTGGCGTCGAATGCTCTGCGTTTACGGCTCATACATGGCTCCTCTGTCGGTGGATTTTCCACCTATCGAGGTGTCCAGGGAAATTAGACCACCACACATGTCGGGTTACGCTGCGCTAACCCGCCCTACAAAAAGCAGCTGCCCCGGATTGCGCCAAGGCTTATCTGGGCTACAAGGTCGCTTCGACGAAGGCGTAGGTTGGCATGGATGTTCAGCCGGGATAGATGGGAGGCAACCTAAGGCCGTAGGTGGCATAGGAGGTAACCTACGCAATCAGGCAGTTGGCTGCGGGGCCTTTAACGCTCACGCAGGGCCTCGGCGCGGGCCTTGAGTACCGGTTTGAGCAGGTAGTCGAGGACGCTTTTCTCGCCGGTGATGATGTCCACGGTGGCGATCATGCCGGGGATGATCAAGAGCGGCTGGGCGTCGCTGCCCAGGTGGCTGCGGTCGGTACGCACCTGGATCAGGTAGAAGCTGTGGCCGTCCTCGTCGACTATGGTGTCGGCGCTGATCAGTTCCAGCTGGGCCCTGAGACCGCCATAGATGGTGTAGTCATAGGCGCTGAACTTGACCATGGCCTTCTGCCCGGGGTGGAGGAAGGCCACGTCCTGAGGGCGGACCTTGGCCTCGATCAGCAGGCTGTCTTCCAGGGGCACGATTTCCAGCAGGTCGCTGCCGGGCTGGACCACGCCGCCTATGGTGTTGACCTTCAACTGCTTGATGATGCCGTGTACCGGCGATACCACTGTGGTGCGGCTGACCCGGTCCTGGATGGCCAGGCTGGTGGAGGTGATCTTCTTCAGCTCGGTGCGCACCTCGTTGAGCTCCTTGAAGGCGTCGGAACGGAACGCCAGCTCGGACTCCTCGATCCGGCTCTTGATTTCGCTGATCGCCGACTCGGCCCGGGGAATGGCCAGGGTGGTGGCGTCCAAGGAACCCCGGACTTCCACGGCGCTGCGGCGCAGGCGAAGGATTTCCACCTCGGAAATGGCGCCTGTGCCCACCAGGGGCGCGGACATGTTGATCTCCTGCTGGATCAGGCCGAGGCCGGAGCGGTATTGCTGCTGCTTGGAGCGAAATTCGGCCAGCTCCTGGATTTTCTGCTGCAACTGCTGGCCCAGGGTGCGCTGTTCGCTTTGCAGGCGCTGCTGGCGCGAGCGGTACAGGGCCAGTTCGTCTTCGCCCAGTTGCGCTCCACTCTGGGTGATTTCTTCCGGCATGGCGATGGGCCGACCTTCGGCCTCGGCGGTCAGGCGTTCGACCCGGGCGATCAGCGCCAGGCGGTCGGCCTCGCTCTCGCCCTGGTTGGAGAGAAAGCGCGTGTCGTCCAGGCGCAGCAACACATCGCCCTTCTGCACCATCTGGCCCTCGCGCACGAAGATCTCGCTGACGATGCCACCTTCCAGGTTCTGGATCACCTGGATCTTGCTGGAAGGAATGGCCTTGCCTTCGCCGGTGGTGACCTCTTCCAGCACGGCGAAGTGGCCCCAGAGCAGGGCCGTCAGCAGGCAGGCGGCCACGGCCCAGACGGTCACCCGGGTCAGCCAGGGCGAGTCCTCGAGCACACTGCCGTCCACTTCGGGCATGAATTCGGTGTCCTGCTTGCGCTGGCGAAAGCCGCCGAAGTAGCCGCGGATCGAGGGGCTGATCATAGGGTTGTCGCCGTCAGGTTCGTCACGCTACACCGCCGCTGGGCCGACGCGGCCCTTGCGCAAGGCGTCGATCACCGCTTCTTTCGGGCCATCGGCGACTATATGGCCGTTGTCCAGCACCACCAGGCGGTCGACCAGGCTGAGCATCGAGGTGCGGTGGGTGATCAGCAGCAGGGTCTTGCCCTGGGCCCAGGTCTGCAGGCGGTTGCGCAGGATTTCCTCGCTGGTGTTGTCCATGGCGCTGGTGGGTTCGTCGAGCAACAGGATGGGCGGGTCCAGCAGCAGGGCCCGGGCCAGCAAGACTGCCTGGCGCTGGCCGCCGGACAGCAACTGGCCGCGCTCGCCCACCGGGCGGTCGAAGCCCTGGGGGTGCTGCCGGGCCAGTTCATGGACCCCGGTCAGTTCGGCCACCTCGAGCATGCGCGCGTCGCTCACGTAACGGGCGCCCAGGGTCAGGTTGTCGCGCAGGCTACCGGCCAGCAGCGGCAGGTCATGGGCGACATAACCGATCTGATGGCGCAGATCGGCCACGTCCAGTTGGCGCAGGTCCAGGCCGTCGAGCAGAATCTGGCCTTCGTCCGGTTGGTAGAAGTTCATCACCAGGCGGGCCAGGGTGCTCTTGCCCGAGCCGCTGCGGCCGATGATGCCGATCCGTTCGCCGGCCGCCAGGCGCAGGCTGACCGCAGCGAGGGCGGGCGCGCTCTGGTCGGGGTAGCGGAAGCTGACCTGGCGCACTTCCAGCGCACCCTTGAGTTGGGTGCGCTCCAGCGGCCGCTGCTTGGCCTGGCGCTCCTGGGGCAGGGCCATCAGGGCATCGGTGCTGACCATGGTCAGGCGCGCCTGCTGATAGCGGGTGATCAGTCCGGCGACCTGGCCGAGTGGCGCCAGCACCCGGCTGCCGAGCATGTAGCAGGCGACCAGGGCGCCGACGCTGAGGTTGCCGGCGATGATGCTATAGACCCCGGCGATGATGGTGGCCATCCCGGCGAACTGCTGCAGGAACAGGGTACCGTTGGTGGCCAGCGCCGAGAGGAAGCGGGCATGGCTGTCCAGGCGGGTCAGGGCGCCATGGGTCTTTTCCCAGAGGTGCTGGCGTTCGCTTTCGGCGCTGCAGGCTTTCAGGGTTTCCAGGCCGCCGAGGGTTTCGATCAGCAGCGCCTGGCGCTGGGCGGCAAGGGCCAGGCTCTTTTGCACCGTGTCGCGCAGGCGCCCCTGGATGATCAGGGCGAAGACCACGGTGATGGGAAAGGCCAGCAGCGGGATCAGCATCAGCCAGCCGCCGAGCAGGCCGATCACGCCTATCATCAGCACCGCGAACGGCAGGTCGATCAGGCTGGTCAGGGTCACGGCGGTGAGAAACTCCCGCAGACCCTGGAAGTCATGGATGCTCTGGGCGAAGCCGCCGATCGAAGCCGGGCGGGCCTTCATCGCCATGCCGGTGATGCGCTCGAACAGCGTGGCGGACAGTACGATGTCGGTCTTCTTGCCGGCCCGATCCAGCAGGTTGGCCCGCAGCACGCGCAGCAGCAGCTCGAACAGGGTGCCCAGCAACAGCCCGATCGCCAGCACCCAGAGGGTCGATGTGGCCTGGTTGGGCACCACCCGGTCGTAGGTCTGCATGACGAACAGCGGCACTATCAGGCCGAGCAGGTTGACCAGCAGGCTGGCCAGCAGGGCGTCGGCGTACAGCCCGCGGGAGAGTTTCAGGGTGTCGCGGAACCAGGCCTCGATCCGCGGTACCAGCGGGTTGCGGGCTTCTTCCAGGTCATGCCGAGGGCGGGCAAAAAAGGCCTGGCCACTGTATTCGGCGGCCAGATGCTCGAGCTTGACCCATTGCTCACCACCTTCGGCCTCGCTGGGCAGGATCAGGGCCTGCTGCTTGGGGCCCCAGCGCCTGAGCACGGCGCAGCGGCCATTTTTCAACAGCAGCAGCACCGGCAGGTTGAGGGCGGGGATGGTCGCCAGGTCGCGCCTGAGCAGCCGTCCCTGCAAGCCGGCCCGGGCCGCCGCACGGGGCAACAGGTCGGCGCTCAGGTGTTGCGCCGCCATGGGCAGGCCGGCACTCAGGCTGCCACGGCTGGCGGAACAGCCGTGCAGCTTGCAGAGAATCAGCAGGCCATCCAGCAGGGGGTCATCATGGCTCAGCCGGGGATCGCCGGCGGGTCCTGTCCGTTCCATGCTCGTCAAGGTCGACTGCTCCCGTTACTTCATGTCTGGCAGGCGGGCCTCGCTTTTCACTTCGCTGAGCGCGATGGCTTCGGCCGGGACCGTGACGTGTTGCTGGCGCAGCAGTTCGCCCATGGCGGCCGTCACGCGGTACATCGAATACTCTTCGGTATAGCGCACTTCGGTGTAGCGGCGGTTGGCGGTGAACAATTCATTTTCGCTGTCGAGCAGGTCCAGCAGGGTCCTTTGGCCCAGGCCGAACTGCTGCTGGTAGGCCTCGCGGACCTTGGCGGTGTATTCGGCATAGTCCCGGGCCTTGGGGGTCTGCAGACGGGCATTTTCCATGGCGTTCCAGGCCAGGGCGACGTTTTCGTTGAGCAGGCGCAGGGCGTTGTTGCGGATGTCCATGGATTCGTTGACCTGGTACGAGGTCGATTGCAGGCGTGCCTTGTCGCGCATGCCGTTGAACAGGTTGTAATTCATCACCACGGCGGCGCGCCAGCTGTTGGAATGGCCTTCGTCGCCCTGGATATTGTCATCGGCGCTGGTGGCCAGTTCCAGGTCGAAGCGCGGGTAGAAGGGCGACTTGGCGATTTCGTACTGTTTTTCCGCCGCCTGTACATCGGCCTGGGCCGACTTGAGAAAGGGATTGTTGTCGATCACGGCCTGACGGGCCTGCCCCAGGTCCGTCGGCAGTTGCCCCTTGAGGCTGGCCGGCGGTTCCAGCTCATCTGGCATGCGGCCGACCGCGCTGAAGAAACTCGCTTCGGCATCCGCCAGGTTGACCTGCTCGGTGTAGGCATTGTTTTCCGCCAGGGCGCGCCGGGCTTCCGACTGGTCGAGGTCGGCGGCACTGCCGACGCCCCGCTCGTTGCGCATGCCGATCTGGTCGTTGATGCGCAGGTGGGCCTGCAGGTTGTTTTGCGCCAGGCTCACCAGTTCGCGGCGCTTGAGCACCTCGAGGTACACCTCGACGGTGCGCAGGGCCAGGCTTTCCGAGGTGCCGAGTACCCGGTAGGCCCGGGCATTGACCACCGCCTCGGTGCGCGCGACTTCGTTCGGCGTATTGAAGCCGTCGAACAGCATCTGCCGCAGGCGCAACTCGGCGTCCCGGTAGGTCAGGCTTTCCGTGTGGTGGTCGCCCTGGGCGCGGGTGCTGGGGCTGTCGGTCTTCTCCCGGCCATAGCCCACCAGCAGATCGACGGTGGGCAGGTAGCCGCCCTTGGCCACTTTCACCTCTTCGTTGGAGGACAGTCGGCTGTTCACGCCGGCCTGAATTTCCGGGTGGTTATCCAGGGTGTTTTGAATGGCCTCGGACAGGGTCATGGCGTGAAGGGGAGGGCAGGTCAGGGTCAACAGCAGGCTGCTCCAGAGCGGGGTCAGGACGCGCATGGGGTACTTCTCCAATGGTATGTCATTTAGCTATCGCCAATAAAATGGCTAATTTTTCCGCGCAACCGTTTCAGGCTTGTAACAACACAGCTAAGAACATCTTTTGGAGGGGCTAAGAGAAATTTCTCATAAGGCCTATGTGAAATAAATCTTATGTGCTTTGTGAAAAGCAGCACATTGTTTGGCTCTAAGAGTCCTGTTTTTGTGGCGTGTGGGGCCATTTCAGGGCTGAAAACGCGAGTCAACCAGGTTTTTGGCGTAAGGGGCGGGGCAAGCAACTGGTGGAGTAGTCCGGCGTGGGTAGTTCTGACAATTTTCTGTCGTTTTATTTAAATTCCCTTTGCCGTTCCATTTCCATGGGTTTATTTCCCCCGTTTCTCCCTCCGCACTGAAAGCGCTTGACCGCCTTTTTTGAGCCAGGTGTGTCGAACAGGTGTCGGCAACGGTAGTGAGGAAGGAATCATGGCTGCTTTAATTGGTGTCGTCAGTCAGGTAGTCGGCGAGGTCTTTGCGGTTGCAGCCGATGGCACACGTCGCCCCCTGGAGGCGGGGGATAGGGTCTTCGCCGGAGAGCAACTGGTTACCGCCGCCAATGGCGCGGTGGCCGTGGCGCTGGCCAGTGGCGGTGAACTGACCCTGGGACGTGACAGCCAGTTGATGCTGGATACGCAGTTATTGGCCCGCA
>DATDTH010000425.1:0-7453 GCA_035290985.1 Pseudomonas sp.
AACTGCAGCAACCCGGCATCGTCGAACGGCCCGAACAGCCCAGACACGCAGCCCTGGGTCACCTGCACCCCGCCACCGGCCAGGCCGGCCAGGGGGAAGCCCAGGGTCACCACGTTCTCCCCCAGCTCGCTGCCCAGGCCCTCGCGAAAACTCACCGGCTTGAAGGTCGTGACCTGGGGCACGCGCAGCAGCGCCAAGTCGTTCTTGCTGTCCATCACCACCAGTTCGGCGGTATGCCGGCCATCGAAGGAGACGATATTAAGGCTGTCGACGCCTTCGATCACATGGGCACAGGTAAGAATATGTTGCGGACTCACGGCAAAGCCGGTGCCGGTGGAGCTGCGCCGCTCCGCCGCGGCCCCGCTGCCCTGGGGCCGCTGGGGATGCCGTTCGTCCAGTTCCACCCCCAGGCGCCGGCCCAGGGCCGCCAGGCCATAGGCCGAACCATCGGCCAGGGCCCGTATCTTCCATTGCCCCTGGCGCCGGTAGAGTTCGGCCAGGACCATGGCCGATTCACCAGCCTCGCTCAGATCGTGGTCGTATTCGATGCCGTCGCCGATCTTCAGGGTCACCGGTCCCAGGCGCTGCAGGGGGCCAATGGCCCCAAACACATAGGCGATCACCAGCACCCGTTCCACCGCGGGCGGCAGTTGCGCCAAGGTGCAGACGCAGCTCAGTTCATCCTTCTGCCCTGTCCAGCTCAGCCAGGCGTTGTCGGCCCGATGGATCAGCGCCACCTCGCCCTGGGGGTGGCGTCGCTCGTCCACCGGCAACAGCGCCAGGCCGGCATAGTCGCCGAGCAGGCCATCGCTGACGCCGCGGCCCAGGGCGATCCGGCATTGCTGTTGATCGGCCAGCGGCGCATTCGCGCCTGGGGTCAGCTTGATCATCCTTAATGCTCCAGGGGCGTGTCCGTGACCGCCACGGCGGTGGTGATGGCCTTGACCGTGACGCCGACGCGCCAGGCACTGACCGGTTCCGGCAGGCCCAGGCGGCGGGTGGCGAAGATGCCCGGCAGGTTGATCCCGGCCAGGGCGGTATAGCCGATGCCGCCGGAGGGGCGCGGGTTGATTTCCAGCAGATAGGGGCGACCCTCGGCATCCTCGCGGGTCTGCACGTTGACGATGCCGTCGCAGCCGAACTGGCGCGCCGCCGCCAGGGCCAGCTCCACCGCCGGCCCCTCGTGTTCCATCCGCTGCACGCTGCCGGACTTGCGCCGCGCCACCCAGGCCACCGGCACACCGGCTTCGCAAACCATGTCCACCGAGCATTCCTGGCCGGGCAGGTAGCGCATCACCAACTGCTGCTTGGGCTTGAGCGAACGGGCGTAGGCGTCGACGAAGGCCGGGGCGTGCACCAGGCGCGCGTCGGGATTGGCGAAGCAACTGAAGGGGTCGCAGTCGCCGGACAGCCGCCAGAAGCCCTGGCCATAGATGCCGTGGGTCGGCTTGACGCACACCGGGCCGGACGCGGCCAGATGGTCGATCGCCGCCTGCAGCTGTTCGGCCGTATCGACCACTATCGACTCGGCGCAGCTCAGGCCCGCCGCCTGGGCCGCGGCGGTGAACAGGCCCTTGTCGTCGATCCGCTCGAAACTGGCCAGCGACAGGGCGCCGGTGACCAGTTGGATCCCGGCCGCCTCGAAGAGGCCGCGCGAGGGTTCGAACGACTGCCCGGCACGCCCGGCCAGCAGCACCCGGATGCCGTGCCGGCGGGCCTGCTCCAGCACCCAGGGCACACGTTCGGCATCCTCGGCCGGCTCGCGCCAGGCCTGGTCCGCCTGACCGGTGATTTCCGGACGATGCTGGCGATGGGAGGCATAGACCTTGATCTCGGCCGGCAGGGCGAGGCGCGCCGCCTCTATCACTTCGCGTTGGCTGGATTGGCCTTCCAGGAACCAGATCATCGTTGTCCTTAATGGGTATAGCCGGCCCGGCGCCGAGCGCGGGAAACCGGAATGGCGAAAAAATCGTGTTTATACCCGAGTCCGAGGAAAAATGCCGCGTTTTGGGCCTCTTATCCCGCTAAAAACCTATCTAGCCCGCTAAAGACACATCTGGCAAAAACGTCGGCTGGCTGCCCGCGGGGAGGATCATTTACCATGCCTGTCCATAGGCTCGACTAGATTAATTGGGCTCAACTAGATTGACATGGGCCTAACGGCTGGCTGCAGTCCCCAAGCCAAGCCGACCACTGCAAGCGCCTGGCAAACCAGGCGGGATGACGGGTACCGGCGTTTCTTTCTTTCAACCCACGGCATGGATTCCCCTAATGACCATTTCCCTCGCGAAAAATCAGACCATCTCCCTGGAAAAACAGAGCAGCAGCCTGAGCAAGATCAGCATGGGCCTGGGCTGGGACCCGGTCAAAGCCAGCGGCTTCTTCGGCAAGCTGCTGGGCGGCGCCAGCGAGATCGACCTGGACGCCTCCTGCATCCTGTTCGACGGGCAGAAGCAGGTTCTGGACAACATCTGGTTCCAGCAGCTGCAGTCCCGCGACGGCGCCATCCAGCACTCCGGCGACAACCGCACCGGTGAAGGCGACGGCGACGACGAGACCATCAGCGTCGACCTCAGCCGCCTGCCGGCCAACGTGCAGACCCTGGTCTTCACCGTCAATTCCTTCCAGGGCCAGACCTTCGACAAGGTCGCCAACGCCTACTGCCGGATCGTCGACCTGAGTTCGCGCAAGGAACTGGCGCGCTTCGACCTGACCGACAAGGGCTCGCACACAGGCGTGGTCATGGCCGCCCTGCAGCGTACCGCCAGCGGCTGGAACATGACCGCCATCGGCACCCCGACCAACGGCCGCACCGTGCAGGACCTGCTGAATCTGGCCGCCCAGGCCGTGCCGGCATGAACAGCCTGACGCCGGGCGCCAACGCCTCGGTGCCCACGGGCACACTCAGCGTCGACATCCGCTTCGCGCCGCCCCAGGTCGCGGGGGCCGACATCGACGTGTCGGCCTTCCTGCTGACCGCCGCGGGCAAGGTGCGCGGCGATCAGGACATGATCTTCTACGGCCAGAAAAGCAGCGCCGACGCCAGCGTCAGCCTCAGCGCCTCGAATCCCGGCCAGGTAACGTTCAGCCTGGACCTGGCGCGCCTGGACCCGGCCATCGAGAAGATCGCCCTGAGCGCGACCATCTACGAGAACCGCGCCAGCTTCGCCAGTCTCGCCAATCTGGGTCTGAGCATCGGCCAGGCCGGCACGGCGCTGATCGAGGCGCCGATCGCCACCCAGGGCATGGCGGAAACCGCGCTGATCCTCGGCGAGTTCTACCGCCGCCAGGGTGCCTGGAAATTCCGCTGCATCGCCCAGGGTTTCGCCGGTGGTCTGCAGCCACTGGCCGAGCATTTCGGCATCACGGTGGCGGCGCCCGCGCCAGCCCAACCGGCCGCCGCGCCTACACCGGCACCGGCACCGGCACCGGCTGCGAAAAGCCCGGTATCCCTAAGCAAGGTGACACTGGACAAGCAGCGCAGCAGCATCAGCCTGGAAAAGACCGCCAGCGGCTTCGGCGAGATCCGCATCAACCTGAACTGGAACCGCGGCACACCCCAGGCCAGCAAGGGCCTGCTGTCCGGGCTGTTCGGCAAGGGCTCCAACGGCATCGACCTGGACGTCGGCTGCCTGTTCGAGCTGGCTGACGGCCGCAAAGGCGCGGTGCAGGCCCTGGGCAATGCCTTCGGCAGCTTCGAGCACCCGCCCTTTATCGAACTCAAGGGCGACGACCGCACCGGCGCGGTCAGCGACGGCGAATGGATGCGCATCAATGGCGGCCAGTGGGATTCCATCAAGCGCGTGCTGATCTACGCCTTCATCTACGACGGAGCGCCGAACTGGACCCACACCGGCGGGGTCATCACCCTCTACGTGCCCGGGCAACCGCCGATCGAGGTGCAACTGACCGAGGGCACCGACCGCATGAACATGTGCGCCATCGCCCTGCTGGAAAATGTCGGTGGCGCGGTCAATGTGTCGCGCCAGGTACGCTATTTCAAGGGTCACCAGGAGGTCGACCAGGCCTTCGGCTGGGGCATGCGCTGGGCCGCCGGCTCCAAAGACTAATCCCATTCGCTACGAGGAACACATCATGCTCAGCTGGCTCAAAACCAATACCGCCGCCGCCCGCACCCGCCTGGCGGAAGAAATCGGCAAATTCAAGAACCGCGAATTCATGGAAGCCGTGGTCGCGGGGTGCGCCCTGGTTGCCGCCGCCGATGGCGACATCAGCGCCAGCGAGAAACAGAAGATGGTCGGTTTCATCCAGAACTCGGACGAGTTGAAGGTCTTCGACCTGACCCTGGTGATCGACACCTTCAACAAGATCTGCGGCAAGTTCGAGTTCGACGCGGCCATTGGTCGTGCCGAAGCCCTGAAGCTGGTCGGCCGCCTGCGCAATAACACCGATGCCGCCCGCCTGCTGGTGCGCGTATGCTGCGCCGTGGGCAGTGCCGATGGCCAATTCGACAGCAGCGAACAGGCTGCCTGCCGGGCTATCTGCACCGAACTCGGCCTCTCCCCCTCTGAATTTGATTTGTGAGTATCTGACTTGGAAAGCACCGCTATCGGCTTCCCGCCGCTAACCATCGCCGTTTTTGTCGGCCTGGCCATTATGGCCCTGGCCATCGACCTGGTGACCCATAAAGGCGACAAGCCGATCTCCCTGCTCAACGCCTCCCTCTGGTCGTTGTTCTGGGTGGCGGTGTCCCTGGCCTTCGCCGGCTTCCTCTATGTGGAACACGGCTCCCAGGTCGCCAGCCTGTTCATCACCGGCTACGCCCTGGAGAAAGTCCTTAGCGTGGACAACCTGTTCGTGTTCATGGCGATCTTTTCCTGGTTCGCCGTGCCCGACAACCTACGTCACCGGGTGCTCTACTGGGGCGTGATCGGCGCCATCGTCTTCCGCCTGATATTCGTGGTCATAGGCACCGGCTTGCTGGCGTTCGGCCCCTGGGTCGAGGTGCTGTTCGCGGTGGTCGTGGCCTGGACGGCCGTGATGATGCTCAAGGGCGGCGGCGACGACGAAGGCATCGAGGATTACTCCGGGCACCTGGCCTACAAGGCCACCCAGCGCCTGTTCCCGGTCTGGCCCAAGCTCTATGGCCATAACTTCTTCATCTCGCGCAAGCAGGCTGAAGTGGAACTGAAGAAGCCCGGCAACGCCGGCATCAGTCTGGCCGCCAAGGGCGCCTGGTTCGCCACCCCGCTGCTGCTGTGCGTGGCCGTGGTCGAAGTCTCGGACGTGATGTTCGCCTTCGACTCGGTGCCGGCCATTATCGCCGTCAGCCGCGAGCCGCTGATCGTCTACTCGGCCATGATGTTCGCCATCCTCGGCCTGCGGACCATGTACTTCGTGCTCGAAGCGCTCAAGCGCTACCTGGTGCACCTGGAAAAGGCCGTCATCGCCCTACTGTTTTTTATCTCGGCCAAGCTTGCACTCAACGCAACTGACCACATATTCCATACTGGCTGGTCCATCGACGCCAATACCAGCCTGATCGTGGTGCTGGTGGTGCTGGCGATCGGCATAGTGGCCAGTGCGCTGTTCCCGGAAAAACCGGAAGATGCCACCGAAAAATAGATCCAGTAATAGATCCAGTAATAGATCCAGAGGATAAGGAGACCCATCATGGCGATCACTTTGCAGAAAGGCGGCAACCTGTCGCTGTCCAAGACCGACCCGACGCTCAAGCGCATTCTGATCGGCCTGGGCTGGGACGAGCGGGCCACCGACGGCGCCGAATTCGACCTGGATGCCAGCGCCTTCATGCTGACGCCCCAGGGCAAGGTGCGCAGCGACGCGGACTTCATCTACTACAATCAGCTGCGCTCTCCCGAGGGTGCGGTTGAGCACACCGGCGACAACCGTTCGGGCAAGGGCGAGGGCGATGACGAAGTCATCAAGATCGACCTGAGCAAGATTCCGGCGGGCGTCGAGAAAGTGGCCTTCACCGTCACCATCCACGACGCCGTTGCGCGCAAACAGAATTTCGGCCAGATCACCAATGCCTTTATCCGGGTGGTCAACGAAGAGTCGAATGTCGAGATCGTTCGCTACGACCTCGCCGAGGATTACTCCACCGAAACGGCGATGGTCTTCGGCGAACTGTACAGCCATAACGGCGAATGGAAATTCCGTGCCGTTGGGCAGGGTTATGCGGGCGGCCTGGCCGCCATGTGCAATCAATATGGCATCGTTGTTTAACGGCAGTTAACTAAAAAGGAAAACGAGCATGGCTATCAGTCTGAGCAAGGGCGGCAACGTCTCACTGTCCAAAGAAGCCCCCGGCCTCAACGAAATCACCGTGGGCCTGGGCTGGGATGCACGGGTCACCGACGGCACCGACTTCGACCTGGACGCCTCGGTGTTCATCACCGGCGAAAGCGGCAAGGTCCTGTCCGACGCCTCCTTCATTTTCTACAACAACAAGACCTCGGCCTGCGGCAACGTCGAGCACCTGGGCGACAACCGCACCGGCGCTGGCGACGGCGACGATGAACAAGTCAGCGTCAAGTTGAACGGCCTAGCGGCCGATGTGAAGAAGCTGGTCTTCGCCGTCACCATCCACGACGCCGATGCCCGCAAGCAGAGCTTCGGCCAGGTCAGCAACGCCTATATCCGCGTACTGAACAAGACCGACGGCAAGGAACTTGCCCGCTACGACCTGTCGGAAGACGCCTCCACCGAAACCGCGATGATCTTCGGCGAGCTGTATCGCAATGGTGACGAGTGGAAGTTCAAGGCCATCGGCCAAGGCTTCGCCGGCGGCCTGCAGCCATTGGCCGCGGCCCACGGTGTCGGCGTTTAAGCCTTGGCTTAACCCGCGTCAAAAAAACCCGCCGAGTGCGGGTTTTTTTATGGCGATGTATCAGTTATGTGTTGCGCCAGCCTGCTAGGCGACGCCCACCTAAGCGCGGCCCCCGGGCTGCCACGGTGCGCTGAGCGTAGCGACGCCCGGCGCACCCTACGGGACCACGTGTCACCTGGACCTATACCGTTGCGGGAAGCGCTTTTGTAGGGTGCGCCGCGCGCACCGGGAGCTCGACATGGCGACGATGCTTCGCCAGCCTGGGTACCCAGGGTCAACCCTTCTTAGCGGACGCCAGAGCACAGACCAGCCTTTACAACAGGTGGCGGGTACGGAGCCTTTTTAGGGCTACACCGCCACCGGCGCCTTGATATGCGGGTGCGCCTGGTAGTCCAGCAACTCGAAGTCCTCGAACGTGAAGCCGAACAGGTCGCGCACCAGCGGGTTCAGGTGCATGCGCGGCAGCGGATAGGGCTCGCGCGCCAGCTGCAGGTCGGCCTGTTCCAGGTGGTTGGCGTACAGGTGGCAGTCGCCGCCGGTCCAGATGAAGTCGCCGGGCGCCAGGTCGCAGACCTGAGCCACCATCAGGGTCAACAGGGCGTAGCTGGCGATATTGAAGGGCACGCCGAGGAAGATGTC
>DATDTH010000426.1:0-2971 GCA_035290985.1 Pseudomonas sp.
ACTGTCTTGCCATGCAGGTCGAAGCCGATCAGGCCGTGCAGCGAGAAGTCGCCCTCGCGGGTGCGGTTGAAGGCGCGGTGCGTGCGTAGGTTCAAGGTCAGGACCAGCGCCACCGCGTGCTCGGCCACCGCATGGGGCGAATAGGCCGGCACCCGCACGACGGTCAGGCCCAGGCGCTTCGCGGCCTGCAGGTCGACATGGTTGTAACCGGCCGAGCGCAGGGCGATCAGCCGCGTGCCGCCCTCCACCAGGCGTTGCAACACGGGAGCCGAGAGGTCGTCGTTGATAAAGGCGCAAACCACCGCGCAGCCCTCGGCCAGGGCGGCGGTATCGAGCCGCAGATGGGCCTCCTGGAACTGCAGTTGCCAGCCGCTCGGGGTGCCTGCGGCGAGGAAGCTGTCCCGGTCGTAGGTCTTGCTGCTGAACAGGATGATGCGCATGCTCACTCCTCAGCGGGCAGGCGGCTTGGCGCTCAGGCCCCAACCGCCGCTTCCTCGGCCAGTTTGGCGATGGCCGCGTCCAGTTCGTCCAGGGCGAGGCGGGCGCCCGGGTCGTCCTGCTTGAGCAGGGTCTCGCTGAGCTGGCAGGCCGCGCGCAGTTGCGGCACGCCGCAGTAGCGGGTGGCCCCGTGCAGGCGATGGACCCGCTCGATCAGCATCAGCCGTTCGCCGCTTTCCCGGGCCTGGCGGATCGCCTGGCGGTCGGCGGGAAGCCCGGCGATCAGCATGCCGAGCATGTCGGCCGCCAGATCGGCCTTGCCTGCCGCCAGGCGCAGGCCTTCCTCTGCGTCGAGCACCGGCAGGCCGTTCTGGACCACCTGGGGGTGGCGCTCCGGCCCATGCTTGCGCAGGGCCAACCCCGTCCACTTGAGGACCACCTGGGCCAGTTGTCGTTCGCTGATCGGCTTGCTCAGGTAGTCGTCCATGCCGGCCTGCAGCAGGGCGCGCTTCTCGTTGGCCAGGGCATGGGCGGTGAGGGCGATGACCGGCAGGGGCGCGCCGTCCCGGCCGGCCTCCCATTGGCGGATTGCCTCGGTGGTCTGGCGGCCATCCATGCCGGGCATCTGCACGTCCATAAACACCAGGTCGAAGGTTTTCTGCTGGACCAGTTGCAAGGCGGCATAGCCGCTGTCGACCGCCGTGACCTCGGCGCCCATGTCGCCGAGCAGGGTCTGCACCAGCAGCAGGTTGGCCGGGTTGTCGTCGACGCAGAGCAGGCGTGGCGCGCGACTGGCCGTCGGGCTGGCGGCTTCGCTGCGCAGGTGACGCGGGCCGAGCAGGTCGGTCAGGGCTCGTTGCATCTTGCGCGTGCAGGCCGGTTTGGCCTGCAGCTGGCTGTGGGCGTCGGGCAGGCATTCGTGGAACAGGCTCTGCTCGGTGGTGGGGCAGAGCACCAGGCATTTGCAGTTGAGGCTGTCGAGGTCCCAGATCCGCTGGCTCAGGCGTTCGGGGGGGAGCTCCTGGGCGGTCACGCCCAGCACCGCGAGGCCGATCGGGGTGGCCGTATGCAGTTGGGCGGCGACCATCTCCAGCAGGTTTTCCAGGTTGGCGCATTGCACCACCTGCAGACCGCAATCCTCCAGCTGATGCTGCAGGGCCTGGCGCGCCAGGTCGTTGTTTTCCAAGACCGCCACCCGGCGACCGAGCAGCGGCGGACGCGGCAGGTCTTCGGCGTCGTCGCGGGCCTTGGGCAGGCTCAGGCTGATCCAGAATTCCGAGCCTTCACCCGGGGTGCTGGCCACGCCTATCTCGCCGCCCATCTGCTCGATCAGTCGCTTGGAGATCACCAGGCCCAGGCCGGTGCCGCCGGCCTGGCGCGACAGGGAGTTGTCCGCCTGGCTGAAGGCCTGGAACAGCGCGCGCAGGTCCTCGTCGGACAGGCCGATGCCGGTGTCCTGCACGCTGATGCGCAACTGTGCGCGGTCGTCACGCTCGTCCTCGAGCATGGCGCGCATGATGATGGTGCCCTCGCGGGTGAACTTGATGGCATTGCTCAGCAGGTTGGTCAGCACCTGCTTGAGGCGCAGGGGATCGCCCACCAGGGACAGCGGCGTGTCGCGGTAGACCAGGCTGAGCAGCTCCAGCTGCTTGGCGTGGGCGGTGGGGGCGAGGATGGTCAGGGCTTCCTGCAGCAGGTCGCGCAGGTTGAACGGAATGCTTTCCAGGACCAGCTTGCCGGCCTCGATCTTCGAGAAGTCGAGGATCTCGTTGATGATGCCCAGCAGGCTGTCGGCGGAATTTTCGATGGTGTTCAGGTAGTCCTGCTGGCGCGGCGTCAGCTCGCTTTTCTGCAGCAGGTTGGTGAAGCCGAGGATGCCATTGAGCGGCGTGCGGATCTCATGGCTCATATTGGCGAGGAATTCGGACTTGATCCGGCTGGCTTCCAGGGCTTCCTTGCGGGCGAAATCCAGTTCGATGTTCTGGATCTCGATGGTTTCCAGGTTCTGCCGAACGTCTTCGGTGGCCTGGTCGATGCTGTGCTGCAGCTCTTCCTGGGCGTTCTGCAGCGACTCGGCCATGCGGTTGATGCCGGCCGCCAGCTCATCCAGTTCATGGCTGCCGAGCGGTGGCAGGCGGGTTTCCAGGCGACCGTCCTTGAGCTGGGCGACGCTGTGCTTGATCCGCCGCAGCGGATCGTTGATTCCGCGGCCCATGCGCAGGGCCAGCAGGGCGGTGATGATCAAGCCAGCGACTATCAGGCCCAGGCTGGCGAACAGGCTGCGATAACCGCGCAGCAGGGTGCCATGGTGCGACACCTCCAGTTCGACCCAGCCCAGCAGGCGATCGCCGGTCGCCATCGGCTGGTCGCCGGTCAGGCTGCGATGGCGTTCGAAGACCGGCAGCAGAAAGCGCGTGGCGTCCTGGCCGCTGCGCTGGGCCAGGTTGTTGCCATCACCGCCCGGCACCGGGTTGAGCATGCTCGGGCCGGCATGGGCCAGGAGCCGGCGGTCCGCCGCGAGGAAGGTGATCAC
>DATDTH010000427.1:0-7044 GCA_035290985.1 Pseudomonas sp.
GATGGCTGATATGCAGGATATAGCGGTCCAGCTCCTTGACTCGCAGGGTGAAATGGCCGGCTGCGTCCGTGGTGGCGGTCTTGCCAGCGACCGTGACGGTGGCGCCGGCCAGCTGCGGCGCGTCCGAGCCCATGACCTTGCCGGAGAAGACAATGCCTTCGGCGTTCGCATCGGTGCTCAGGACCAGGTTGCTGTGGGTATAGCCGCCCAGGTTGTCATAGGCGATCAGTTCCACCTGGTGATCGCCGGGAACCGTGGGCAATTTCCAGGTCACCTGCGGGTCGCTGGTGCTGCTCAACGTGCCGGCGCCGGGGGCCAGGCGCCAGCGGTATTTCAGCGGGTCCTTCTGCTCCGGGGCCGGGGCGGCGCTGAGGGTCAGCTCATCGCCGGGACGCGGCGAACGCACCCGCTGCGCGGCGCCATCCCGGGCGATCAGTGGCAGCAGCGCGGGCCGGCGGTTGGGCAGGCGGATATCCAGTTGGTAGGTGCGGCCGACGCCCAGCACCGTGGTGCCCAGGCTGCGGTCGAACTTGGCCTGGTCGACCTGGGTGCGCACCGTTATGAACTGCTGGGTCGGCACCTGGGGCAGCAGGTACTGGCCCTGGTTGTTGGCCGGAGCCTGGGCGAGCGGAACATCCTTGTGCAGGGCGCTGACCAGTGGGAAGGCATTGATATTGGCGAGTATGTCGTAGGTGCGCGGGATGCTGCCGTCCATCAGGCGCACCTCGCCATACAGCGAACCATGGCCGTCCCTGCGTTCCACCTGGATCGGCACCTGGCCCAGGTGCAGGATCTTGCTGGCCACGTTGACCGGCTCCTTGCGGCAGTCGCTGACATAACCCGGGGCCTTCCAGCACAGCCGGTACTGCCCGGGCGGTACGCGGCTGAAGGCGAAGCGCCCGCTCAGGTCGGTGGGCAGGGGGCCGAGTTCCTGGCCATCGGCGGCGATCAGGAGGACGCCGATATTCGGCAGAAAGACTTCGCGGGTAACGCTCACCTCATTCGAGGGGTTGCCCTTGCCGGCGGGGGTGCTGGTGACCCGTAGCGTGGTCGTGATGAAGCCGCGCACGGCCCGGGGTTCGGTCGGTTGCGGGGTGCAGCCGCTGATGGTCAGGCCGCCGAGCAGCAGCAGAACCAGGATGAGTCTGTGACGGAAACTTCGAATGCTGGATGTGCGCATGATCCTTCTCCCTCGCTGGGTCGATGATCCAAGCGACCGCGGTCGCTTGGGGTCAGGACTCGATCCCGGGAAACATCAGGTCATGGGGCGTTCGATCGGCGACGGCTTGCCGCCCTGAGGCTGCTTGCAAGCGTGCTGTGTACCACCCGTTACCCGCCAGAGACCGTCCTTGCTCACTCGTCCCGTTCGCGTTGTGCGGGCAGGACGCAAGTGGGGTAAACACCAGGCGGTCGGGATAACCAGGGTTCGGCTGCGGGAATGGCGCTCCGCAGCGGCTGGTTATCCGCCGTCGGGCGAGGGAGGGTCACGTCTCGAGAGGGCCTCGTTGGAGGCAGGTGGCAGTCCCTTGCTTGCATTGACCTTAGCAGCCTTTCGCCAGTGCAAGGACTGCGGGGATAAGCGGTAGGGGGCGGCCGGCTTCGGGCGACCGGCTTCGGGCGACCGGCTGCGGGCGACCGGCTGCGGGCGACCGGCTCCGGACGGCGCAACATTGGACCGCCCCTATTGCTTCAGGTCGTCGCCTTGGCCAGTGCCTGGCTGCCGGTCGGGCTGCAGGCGTAATACAGCAGCCCGCCCAGGGCCGAGCCGGTGAACCAGCCATAGTCGTAGAACCAGCTCAGCCAGCCGGTACTCAGGGCCAGCAGGGTCAGGCCCACCGGCACCAGGAAGGCGATAAAACCGGCCAGGTTCCAGGCCGGGTAACGGCCGCCGTCCAGGTAGAGCGCGGGCAGGTCGAGTTGCTGTTTCCTGATCAGGAAATAGTCGACCACCATGATCCCTGCGATGGGGCCGAGCAGGCTGGAATAGCCCAGCAGCCAGTTGGAATAGAGGCTTTCCAGGCTGATATCGGAGACCACCAGGCCGAGTTTCTTCAGCAGTTCGAAGGCCATCAGCGCCAGGCCGATCAGGCCGGTGATCAACACCGCCTTGGTGCGGTCGATCAGCTTGGGGGCGATGTTCTGGAAGTCGTTGGTCGGCGAGACGATATTGGCCGCGGTATTGGTCGACAGGGTGGCGACTATGATCAGCAGCATGGCCAGGGCCACCCAGAAGGGGCTGTCGATCATGCCGATCAGGCTCACCGGGTCGGAGACGGTCTGCCCGACCAGGGCGGGAGAGGCGGCGGTCATCACCACGCCGAGGGCGGCGAACAGGAACATGGTCAGGGGCAGTCCGATGATCTGCCCGACTATCTGGTCCTTCTGGCTTTTCGCGTAGCGGCTGAAATCGGGGATGTTCAGCGACAGGGTGGCCCAGAAGCCGACCATGGCGGTGAGTCCGGCGAAGAAGTAACCGGTGACGCCGGCACCCTCGGGACGCTTGGGCGGCTGCGCCAGCAGTTCGGTCAGCGACACATGGGGCACGGCCCAGGCCAGCAGGCCGGCACCGACCAGCAGCAGCAAGGGGGCAGACAGGGTCTCCAGCCATTTGATCGATTCGGCGCCGCGCAGCACCACCCAGAGGTTCATCGCCCAGAACAGCATGAAGCCCAGTACTTCGCCCACCCCGCCCAGGGCCTTCCAGCCCTCGAAGATCGAGCCGAGCAGCAGGTGGATCGCCAGGCCGCCGAACAGGGTCTGGATGCCGAACCAGCCACAGGCGACCAGGGCCCGGATCAGGCAGGGAATGTTGGAGCCGAGAATGCCGAACGAGGAACGCAGCAGGACCGGGAAGGGGATGCCGAACTTGGTGCCGGGAAAGGCGTTCAGCGTCAGTGGGATCAGCACCACGATATTAGCCATCAGGATGGCGAACAGCGCCTCGCCGACGCTCAGGCCGAAGTAGGCGGTGAGCACGCCGCCCAGGGTATAGGTCGGAACGCAGACCGCCATGCCGACCCAGAGCGCGGCGATATGCCATTTGTTCCAGGTGCGCTCCTCGACCCGGGTCGGCGCGATGTCCGCATTGTAGCGTGGGCTCTGCAGCAACTCGGTGCCGGCCTCGAGTTCGAACAAGCCGTCACGCTCGATGACTTTCGATCTGCTTGGGTGCATGGCTTCTCGCTCTTCTGTTTGATCTGTTTGATCTTGCTTGTTTGAGGGCTAGTGCATCGGGTCGATGCTTGCGTAGCGGCGCAATGATTGCGCAACGGATAGTGCGCCACCGCCGCGGGATTCGGTAGTCGCTGCCCAGGATAATAGTGTCGAAGCGCTCCTGGCCTTTTTCAACGCTCGACTCGGTTCGCATGCTTTCGGCTGGAGAACTGCGGGCACTGGTCTATGGTGAAGCCTACGCAGCGGCAGGGCGCGGTCTTGCTGTATCCAGTGAGCTTCTCTCGAGGCGTGCGGGTTGCGTTAATTTCAAGGTGGTAAGAGTCGCGGTTGGCTTCAGTGCACAGCTGTGGTCGTCTTGTGCGGTCAATGCATTTCTCTCCTGTCGTACAGCATTCGCAATCATGCGGGTGCTGCTTATCGTCGTGGATCTCCGCGTCTGTCGGCTGAATGCCGGGGCAAGGAGAAGATGGGTGTTCGATGCACAAAATAGTCATTACCGGTGGTGCCGGTTTTGCCGGCTCGCACATAGTCGACGAGGTGTGTCAGCGCTTTCCCGAAGCCCGCATCGTGGTTCTCGACAAGATGACCTATGCCGGCGATGTGCGGAATATCTCCCAGCATGTCTTCGCCCAGCGGGTGCAGTTGCTGGTCGGCGACGTGGTGGATCTGGAGCTCTGTCGCCGAGCCGTCAAGGGGGCGAGCCTGGTCATCCATGCCGCGGCGGAAAGCCACGTGGACAATTCCTTCGGCAACTCCCTGGCGTTCACCCGCACCAATGTCCTCGGCACCCACTGCCTGATGGAGGCCTGTCGCCAGGAGCGGGTCCCCAAGGTCGTGCATGTCAGCACGGACGAGGTCTACGGCGAGGTCATGGCGGGCGCCGCGGTCGAGGAGGATGTGCTGCGCCCGACCAACCCCTACTCCTCGTCCAAGGCGGCGGCCGAGATGATCCTGCGCGGTTATGTGCAGTCCTATCGCACGCCCATCGTGATCATCCGGGCCAATAACCTGTACGGCGTGCGGCAGTTTCCGGAAAAGATCATCCCGCGCTTTATCTGCCATCTATTGCTGGGTCGTCGCTTGCCGTTGCATGGCACTGGCCGCAACCGCCGGCATTACCTCAGCGCGAAGAATTTCGCCGAGGCGGTGGTCTTCATCGCCGAGCATGGGGCGATAGGCGAGACCTACAACATCGGCACGAACGAGGAGTACAGCAACTTGCAGGTGGCCGAGTTGATCTGCGGCTGCTTCGGCATGGTGCTGGAGGAGACCGCGGATTATGTTCCCGACAGACCCTTCAACGATGGGCGCTACTCCATCTCCTGGAGCAAATTGGCCGCCATGGGCTGGGCGCCGAAGAACCGTCTGCAGGACGACCTCGGCATGCTGGTGGAGTGGTACCGCGATCACCTCGATCGCTACAGCGAAATCTTCATGCCTCCCTTGTTGCCTGCCGGTCTGGATCACGTGCCGGACCGCGAAGTGCCGGCCGCTTCCTAGGGCAGCGCTACGCGGTTTGGCTACCCGATAGTCGTAGCCCAATAAGCCTTGGCGCAATCCGGGGCAGCGTGCTTCGCCGCAGCGCTGCGGTGGGCCGCCTAGATGCTGGAACAGGCATCAGCGGATGGACGCTCAGGATGAGCAGGGAGGGTTCGGGATGAACAGCCACAGCGACGGTTTCGAAGATCGCCTGGATGGCGCGCCGCGGTCGTTGCGGCCAGCGCCTGCTGCGCGGCGGCCTGGGGGATTCGCGCCTGGGCAATCGGCTGTTCACCCTCTACAAGTTTCGCAGCATGCGCTTCGATCTCCAGGCAGGCGACCAGGAGATCCGCCTGACCGATGTGATCGAGCATGACGGAGACGATGATGCGTGAGTGAGTCCATGCATTGATATTGCAATGATGTTAAATATGCATAAATGTCAAGTTTTTTGTGACCTGATACCACTTAAGGGCGGCTGCTGGGCGCGCAATCGTCATGCTGTGTCTAGGATGCCCAGGCGCTTTGGATGCCGGGACTCGTTCGGTATGCATGTTTTTGTCATAGCCTGGAGTCATGACAGTGATGAGTATTCGATTTTCCTTCCCCTCTTGCCGGTTGCTGGCCGGGTTGCTGGCCCTCTGTCTGATGCTCGGAGCCGTGCCCGGGCTGCAAGCCGCCTCGCTGAGTTACGGCCTGAACACCATGTGGGGGCCGGGGGATGCGCAAACGCTGCGGGAGCGGTTCAGGAAAGCCAAGAGCCTGGGGGTGACCCAGGTGCGACTGGATTGGGAGTGGCGCCGGGTCGAGGCGGTGCGCGGGCAATACAAGTGGGACCGACTCGACGCCCTGGTCTGGCTTGCCCGCAAGGAAGGGATCGAGTTGCTGCCCATCGTCCATTACGCGCCGAACTGGGCACTGGTCCCGGGAAGCAAACCCGGCGATATCTATGAAATGGCGCCCGCCGAGGCCGCCTTTGGCGACTACGCCCGTTTTGTCCGGGCGTCGATCCGGCGTTACGGGCCGGGCGGCAACGCGCCCGTGCCATTCACCCCCATCGTGCATTGGCAGATCTGGAACGAGCCCAATATCAAGCAGTTCTGGGGCCCCGAGCCGAACGCGGCCCAATTCGGCAAACTGATGCGGCGGGTGCAGCAGGAAACCGCTGGCGTGCGCAGCCGCGTCAAGCTGGTGCATGCCGGCCTGTCCAAGTCCGATCTGCTCTACCTCTGGCAGTTGTGGGAGCAGAACAAGGGCTATGGCGACACCTTCGACATCATGGCCGTTCATCCCTATGTGTTCGATTGGGACGATGGCATCCGCCTGCCCGAGGCCATGGATGCCGATGACGCGCGCTATGCGGCATTGGGGGTGGTGGGCAGCGTCAATGATCCGGGCTATCTCGGCAAGGTCTTCAACCTGCAGGTGCTGATGACGCTCAAGGGCGCGCCCAAGCCGATCTGGATTACCGAGATGGGTTATTTCATCGGCGACCAGCACCTGGGCGTGACCGAGCTCGGCGCGGCTGAGCGCCTGCGCAAGACCCTCAATTTCATCCGCTCGCGCTTGACCACGGCGCCTTACGGAAGCGGGCTGCGCAACCTGCCGGCCAATGTCCAGCGGGTCTATTGGTTCGCCCTCGAGGATTACCCTTCCCCCGATGGCATGGGCACGTTCGGCTTCTACCGGAACGATGGCTCCGAGCGGCCCGCGGCCCCCATGTTCCGTAGCTTCACTCGATAGCGCTTGTAGGGGCTCGGTGAGCAAGGTCCATTTCGTCGCGAAGATGTAGGCTGGCGTAGAGCCGTCTTTGGGCGAGGCGTAGGCTAGTGTAGAGCGAAGCGAAACCCAGCTAATAGCTGGGTTTCGCCGAACGGCAGCCTTTGTAGGTTACGCTTCGCTAACCCGACCTACGGTCTGGGGTTGTAGGGGCGAATTTATTGGCTATGTATGCATTAGCTGTTGCTAGAAAAGGCGTCATAAGCGCGTAGAACCCGTAGGAGCGGGCCCTGCCCGCGAAGCTCTTGCATGGCCAGCTTCGCGGTCGTGGACCGCTCCTACAAAGGCCTCCAGGCCGCCGCAACACTTAACTAGTACATAGCCAATTTATTCGCCGAATGCCTACATGGCCAATTCACGCTAGGCCAGATCGACCAGTACGATCTCGCTGTCCTCCAGGGCGGTGACGCTCAGTGTCTCCTCATCCTGGATGGCCACGCCGTCGCGGGCGTTGGCCTGCACCCCATTGACCTCGATGCGCCCGGTCGCGGCCACCAGGTAGGCTTTGCGTCCCGCCTCCAGGCGATACTCGGTGCTCTGGCCGGCCTGCAGGGTCGCGGCGACCAGGCGGGCATCGGCACGAATGCCCAGGGCCTGGTCGTCGCCGTCGCG
>DATDTH010000428.1:0-3652 GCA_035290985.1 Pseudomonas sp.
CGTAGTGCTGGTGCTCGCCGGCCATACGGAACAGATGGCGCTTGTCGTAATGGGCCAGGGAGCCGTCCGGGCGGGCCCAGAGCAGGCGGTTGCGGTAGCTGCCATCGGCCGCCTGGATGATCAGGCTGCCGGTGATCACCGCATCGATGCGGGCGGCCTGCTCCAACAGCCATTGGGTGGTCGGCCCCGCCTCGGGTTCCGCCAGCGCGGCCGAGTCCATGGAAAAGCCGGTGCTGAACATTTCCGGCAGCACCACCAGGTCGGCACCGCGGGCCTGCTCCAGCAGGCGGGCGAAATGGCCGCGGTTGGCCACCGGATCCTGCCAGGCCAGTTCGGTCTGGATCAGTGCCAGTGTCAGATCGCGCATAGTTTCTCCGCCGCTTGGCGCAGGGTGTCCTCGCGTTTGGCGAAGCACAGCCGCACCAGCCGTAGCCCTTCGGGCGGGGTCTGGTAGAACACCGAGATGGGGATGGTCGCCACGCCGTGCTCGCGGGTCAGCCACTGGGCCATGGCCACGTCATCCAGGTCAGGGCGGATGCTCGAGTAATCGACCAGCTGGAAGTAGGTGCCGGCGGCGCGGGTGAACTGGAAGCGCGAGGAGGCCAGCAGGTCGCCGAACAGGTCGCGCTTGGCCTGGTAGAAGCCCGGCAGCTCGTCCACATGCCCGGGAAATTCGGCCATGTAGTCGGCCAGGGCATATTGCAGCGGGGTCACCCCGCAGAAGCTGACGTACTGATGGACCTTACGCAGCTCGGCGCTCAAGGCCGGCGGCGCCACCACATAGCCGGTCTTCCAGCCGGTGACGTGATAGGTCTTGCCAAACGAGCTGACCACGAAGGCGCGCTGGTACAGTTCATCGTGGGCCAGCACGCTGGCGTGCCGCGCCCCGTCGAACACCAGGTGCTCGTAGACCTCGTCGCTGAGCAGGTAGATGTCGCGCCCGCGAATCAGCGCCGCCAGGCGATCCAGGTCGGCGCGATCGATCAGGGCGCCACTGGGGTTATGCGGGCTGTTGATGACGATCAGGCGGGTGCGCGGGCCTATGGCGTCGCTCAGCTGCTGCCAGTCGATGGCGAACGCCGGTTGGGTCAGTTCCAGGTGCAGGCAACGCCCGCCTGCCAGTTCCACCGCCGGTTCATAGCTGTCGTAACAGGGGTCGAAGATGATCACCTCGTCACCGGGCCGGATCAGCGCCTGGATCGCGCAGAAGATGCCCTGGGTGGCGCCGGGGGTGATGGTCACCTCGCTGTCGGCGCAGACGCTGCGCCCATAGCTGCGGGCGACCTTGGCCGCGACCTGTTCGCGCAGGGCCGGCAGCCCGGTCATGGGCGCGTACTGGTTGTGCCCGGCGGCGATATGCCGGCCGACCGCCTCGCGCAGCGCCTGGGGCCCGTCGAAATCGGGAAAACCCTGGGACAGGTTCAATGCGCCGACTTCGGCGGCCAGCTGGGACATCTGGGTGAAGATGGTGGTGCCGACCTTGGGCAGCTTACTGACGATCATCGCGGGGTCCTGAACAGGCATGCACGGCCGCCCAGAATAGCCGATAGGCACCGTGGCGGGCAGCCACCATGACCGGAAAACGCGCCGAGCCACAGGCGGACGCAGGAGCGTCCGACGCGACGTTCCCACGCAGAGCGTGGGAACGATCAAGGGCTGCATTCCCACGCGGAGCGTGGGAACGATCAAATGCCCCGGGAGCCGATCACTTCTTGTCGCGGCGCTTCTTGTCGGCTTTCTTGTGGTGGGTCATCAGGCGGCGCTTCTTGTTCACCTGGCGGTCGGTCAGGGTGTTCTTGTTACCCTCGTAGGGGTTCTCGCCGCCCTTGAACTCGATGCGGATCGGCGTGCCGACCAGCTTGAGCACGCGCCTGTAGGTGTTCTCCAGGTAGCGCACATAGGACTTGGGCACCTTCTCCACCTGGTTGCCGTGGATCACGATCAAGGGCGGGTTGGCGCCGCCCAGGTGGGCATAGCGCAGCTTGATCCGACGGTTGTTGACCATGGGCGGCGCGTGCTCGCCGACCGCATCCTCGAGGATCTGGGTCAGGCGGCTGGTGGGCCAGCGGGTGACCGCCGACTTGAACGAGGCCTGCACCGACTGGTAGAGGTTGCCGACGCCGGTGCCATGCAGCGCGGAGATGAAGTGGATGTCGGCGAAGTCGACGAAGAACAGCCGGCGCTGCAGCTCGATCTTCACGTAGTCGCGTTCGCTCGGCTCCATGCCGTCCCACTTGTTCAGGGCGATGACCAGGGCGCGACCCGCTTCCAGGGCGAAGCCCAGCAGGTTGAGGTCGTGGTCGACCACCCCTTCCCGGGCGTCCATGACGAAGATCACCACGTTGGCGTCCTTGATCGCCTGCAGGGTCTTGACCACCGAGAACTTTTCCACTTCCTCGGAGATCTTGCCGCGCTTGCGCACCCCGGCGGTGTCGATCAGGGTGTATTTCTCGTCGTTGCGCTCGAACGGGATGTAGATGCTGTCACGGGTGGTGCCGGGCTGGTCGTAGACGATCACCCGGTCTTCGCCGAGCATGCGGTTGACCAGGGTCGACTTGCCAACGTTGGGCCGGCCGATAATGGCGATCTTGATCCCGTCCTTCTCGCTCGGACCGGGAATGCGCTTGGCCTCCTCGCCCTCGGCGACGATTTCCCCTTCCAGGACCTCGTCTTCCTCGTTGTCCTTGGGAAACTCGCTCAGCGCGGCTTCCAGCATCTGGGTGATGCCGCGGCCATGGGCACCGGCAATCGCCAGGGCATCGCCCAGGCCCAAGGGGCTGAACTCGGCACGCGCCAGGTCCTGGTCCATGTTGTCGGTCTTGTTCGCCACCAGGAAGCTGCGCTTGTTGCGCTTGCGCAGGTGCTCGCCGATCATCTGGTCGGCCGCGCACAGCCCGGCCTTGGCATCCACCAGGAACAGCACGGCATCGGCTTCCTCGATGGCCAGCAGCGACTGCTCGGCCATCTTGGTGTCCATGCCGTCTTCGTCACCGGAAATACCACCGGTGTCGATCAGGATGTAGGTGCGTCCCTGCCACTTGGCTTCGCCGTACTGGCGATCGCGGGTCAGACCGGACAGATCGCCGACTATGGCGTCGCGACTCCTGGTCAGGCGGTTGAACAGGGTGGATTTGCCGACGTTCGGACGACCCACCAGGGCGATTACGGGAACCATAAGGCTGCACACTCGAAAACGGAAAGAACCAAAGAATGAGAAAAACGACCAGCGTCAGAAAAACAACCAGCGTCAGAAAAGCGAAAAGCTTCAGAAAATACAAAAGCCGCTGCCAGACAATGGCAGCGGCCGTACCGCAACTCCGGACTCAGCGGATGGTCAGTGCGACCAGTTTCCCGCCATTGCCGAAGGCATAGAGCCAGTCACCCACCACCAGCGGACGGGCCCGCAGGCCATCGCTGTCGATGCGCTCGCGACCGACGAAACGGCCATCCACCTGGCTGACCAGGTGCAGATAGCCTTCCAGATCACCGAAAGCCACATAGCTGGAGAACACCTCCGGCGCCGACAGTTGGCGACGGGCCAGCGCATCGTTGCTCCACAGAGCCGAGGCGGAGCGCTCATCTATGCCTTCCACTGTGCCGCTGGCCAGGCTGACGTAGACGTTGCCGAAACCCTGGGCGACGCCGACCGAAC
>DATDTH010000429.1:0-10850 GCA_035290985.1 Pseudomonas sp.
TGACGTAGATGCGGGTCGGCGCCATCAGCAGTTCGGTCAGCGGCTTGCCGTCGAGCTGGATGTTTTCGATATCGGCACCGGCGACTTCGATGATCTTGCGGATCAGCGAGTAGCCGTTGGAGTGCGGGCCGGAAGACGGCAGGGCGATCAGGGTGTCGCCGGTGGCCACTTTCGAGCCGTCGATGATCTCGGCCTTTTCCACCACGCCGACGCAGAAACCGGCCAGGTCGTAGTCTTCGCCTTCATACATGCCCGGCATCTCGGCGGTTTCACCGCCAACCAGGGAGCAGCCGGCCAGTTCGCAGCCAGCGCCAATGCCGGTCACTACGGTGGCGGCTACGTCGACGTTGAGCTTGCCGGTGGCGTAGTAGTCGAGGAAGAACAGCGGCTCGGCGCCGCACACCACCAGGTCATTCACGCACATGGCCACCAGGTCGATGCCGATGCTGCCGTGTTGGTTCAGGTTCAGCGCCAAGCGCAGCTTGGTGCCCACGCCGTCGGTACCGGAGACCAGCACCGGCTGCTTGTAGCCGGCCGGGATTTCGCAGAGGGCGCCGAAGCCGCCCAGGCCGCCCATCACTTCCGGACGCGCGGTGCGCTTGGCCACGCTCTTGATGCGTTCGACCAGGGCTTCGCCCGCGTCGATGTCGACGCCGGCGTCCTTGTAGCTAATGGAGGGTTGCTTGCTCATAGATCCAGGCCTTTTAAAAGGGATGTTCGGGGATCGACCGGTCGAGTCGGGTGAATGACGGGCATTCACGGGATCCGGGCTGCCGCAGCCGGTCTGCGAAGGCGCGCGATTTTATCAGGCTTACCGGCACGCGGCCATCGCGGCCTTTCGCCGGGTGCGGTTACAGGGGGTTAACCGCGGCTGATCCGACGAACAACCACCCTCCGCCGACATGGCGGCGCTGGAAAGGGGAATGCCTGGGGCTGCTTCGCGCGGCAAGTATTGCCGGGGCCGAGGCGGCTGTTTAAGGTAGAGCCCTTCAGGGGCGGCCATGGCGCCGCCTTTCAGCTCATCGAGACCCTATCATGCGCCCCCTTGCTCGCCTGTTCGTCCTGTGCCTGTCCTTGCTCAGCCTGCCCGCGTTGGCGGAAACGCTCGGTACTCTCTACCAGGTGCGTGAACCGGTCGCCAGCCAGCAGCCGGAGGAACGCACGGCGGCCCTTGGGCGCGCCCTGGATACCCTGGTGCTGCGTCTGACCGGCGATCCCAAGGCCGTCGAGAACCCCGCGTTGGTCGAGCTGCGCAAGGATCCCCAGCAACTGGTCCTGCAGTTCGGCTACGAAGGTGACAACCTGTTGGTGGATTTCGATCCGCTCTCCACCGAGCGCAGCCTGCGCCAGGCGGGGTTGGCGCTGTGGGGCGCCAATCGTCCGGCCATCCTGGCCTGGTGGCTCAACGAATCCGACGCCGGTGCCCAACTGGTCGGCGACGACCAGGGCGATACCGCCACGCCCTTGCGCGCCGCGGCCCAGCACCGCGGCTTGCCGCTGCGCCTGCCCTTGGCCGATCTGAACGAGCAACTGGTGGCGACGGCGGAAAACCTCGCGGCCGCCCAGCCCGATGTCCTGCGTCCGGCTTCCGAACGTTATGCCGCCGATGCCTTGCTGGCCGTGCATGCTCGCCAGGCCGATGGCCAATGGCAGGCCGAGTGGCGCCTGTGGCTGGGCGACAGTCGCGAGCAGGGCAGCGCCCAGGGCGCCGATGCCGCGGCCCTGGCCGATGCGGTGCTGCTGGCGGTGAGCGAGCGCCTGGCGCCGCGTTTTGCCGTCGCGCCGGGCGCGGTAACGGATCTGACCTTGGAGGTGCAGGGCGCCACGCTGGTCCGTTACGCCGAGCTGGAACGTCTGCTGGAGCCCTTCGCGGCGCGCCTGCAGCAGGTCGAGGGTGGGCGTCTGGTCTACAGCGTCAAGGCCTCCGCCGAGCCCCTGCGGGCCCAACTGGCCCTGGCGCAACTGCAGGAAGTGCCGGCCGAGACCGTCGCCGCGCCGGCCCTGGATGCCAGCGTGCAGCCGGATGCTGCTACCCCGGCTGCGGCGCCCCAGTTGCTGCCCCGTGGCGATGTACTGCGTTTTCGTTGGTAACCCGGCTGTTCGGTCATGGGTTGGTTGTTCTTGAAGTACGACAAGGAGTTTGGTTATGACCGATTCACGCCATTGGCTGGCGATCGCTGGACTGCTGGTGCTGGCCTGGCTGCTGTACCTGCTGCACCCGATCCTGTCGCCCTTCCTGATCGGCGTGCTGCTGGCCTATATGGGCGATCCGTTGGTCGACCGGCTGGAGCGCCGTGGCCTGTCCCGCACCTGGGGCGTGGTGCTGGTCTTCGCCCTGTTCAGCCTGCTGATGCTGGTGCTGTTGCTGGTGTTGGTGCCGCTGCTCGGGCGGCAATTGGTGCGCCTCTATGAACTGGCGCCGCAGATGCTCGACTGGCTGCAGCACAGCGCCTTGCCCTGGGTGCAGGCGCGACTCGGCCTGGCGGACGGTTTCTGGCGGTTCGACCAGCTCAAACTCTTGTTCGCCGAACATATGGGCAAGACCACCGATATAGTCGGCGTGCTGCTGGCCCAGGCGGGCGCCTCGAGCCTGGCCTTGCTGGCCTGGCTGGGCAACCTGATGCTGATCCCGGTGGTGTGCTTCTACCTGATGCGCGACTGGGACCTGCTGGTGGCCAAGCTGCAAGGCCTGCTGCCGCGCAGCCGCGAGAGCCTGGTGGTGCAGCTGGCCGGCGAGTGCCATGAGGTATTGGGGGCCTTCCTGCGCGGGCAGTTGCTGGTGATGTTGGCGCTGGCGGTCATCTATGCGTCCGGTCTGATGCTGCTGGGCCTGGAGTTGGGCCTGTTGATCGGTCTGCTCGCCGGGCTGGCCAGTATCGTGCCCTATATGGGCTTCGTGGTCGGCCTGGGCGCGGCGATCACCGCGGGGCTGTTCCAGTTCGGTGGCGATTTCTATCCCTTGCTGGCCATAGCCGCGGTCTTTATGGTTGGCCAATTGCTCGAGGGCATGCTGCTGACGCCCCTGCTGGTAGGCGATCGGATCGGCCTGCATCCGGTGGCGGTGATCTTCGCCATACTCGCCGGTGGTCAGCTGTTCGGCTTCAGTGGTGTGCTGCTGGCGCTGCCGGTGGCGGCGGTGATCATGGTCCTGCTGCGCCATGTCTATGACTTCTACAAGGGCTCGCAACTGTATGCGGCGGAGTTGCCGCCTCCCGAATCCTAGCCCGGGTAGGCCGCGTGGAGCCCTGCTGCGCCCGCGACTTTGGTGCAAACCTTTGATTTTCAAGGGATGAAACCCGGAGAGAGGCCATGACAGGGCGGGCCTAAAGGCGCTAGACTTTGTCGTTCTTCAGCGAGAGTCTTGCGGCGGCTGCGCCGCTCTGTCCGGCATGAAACCGATCCAGCTTCCCCTGGGTGTGCGTCTGCGTGATGACGCCACCTTTGCCAATTACTATCCCGGTGCCAATGCGGCGGCCCTCGGCTATGTCGAGCGGCTGTGCGAAGCCGATGCCGGCTGGACGGAGAGCCTGATCTACCTCTGGGGCAGCGAAGGGGTCGGCCGCAGCCACCTGCTGCAAGCCGCCTGTCTGCGCTTCGAACAGCGCGGCGAGCTGGCGGTGTACCTGCCCCTGGCCGAGGTTGTGGAGCATGGGCCGGCGCTGCTGGACAACCTGGAGCAGTGCGAGCTGGTGTGCCTGGACGACCTGGATGCGGTGGCCGGTCGGGCGGACTGGGAGGAAGCGTTGTTCCACCTGTTCAACCGCCTGCGTGACAGCGGCCGGCGTCTATTGCTGGCTGCCGCGGCTGCGCCCCGGGAGCTGGCGGTGCAACTGCCCGACCTGCAGTCGCGCCTGACCCTGGCGCTGGTCTTCCAACTGCAGTCGCTGTCCGACGAAGACAAGCTGCGGGCCTTGCAGCTGCGGGCCTCGCGCCGAGGCCTGCACCTGAGCGACGAGGTCGGGCGCTTTATCCTGACCCGTGGCGAACGCAGCATGAGCGCCCTGTTCGAGCTGCTGGAGCGCCTAGATCAGGCCTCCCTGCAGGCCCAGCGCAAGCTGACCATCCCCTTCCTGAAAGAAACCCTGGGCTGGTAAACGCCAGGCCCAAACCGTAGGTCGGGTTAGCGCAGCGTAACCCGACAAGCGCAGCGACGAAATCCACTGCCCCGGATTGCGCGAAGGCTTACCCATTGGGCTATCCATTTTGGCGGCTTATGCCGCGCGGCGGGTGCTGTGAGGTTTGTCAGGCCGGCTTTCAGCATGGGTATCGCTGCGCTCAACCTAGGCGGCCCCACCCATCCTACGAACATCGATGAAGCCTGCAGGTGGTGCGATGGGCTCTGGTAGATACTGTCTTGAGGCCACCGTACAAGAGGCAGGCCGTAGGTCGGGTTAGCGCAGCGTAACCCGACAACGATGCCGTCGGGTTAGCAAAACGTAACCCGACCTACGGAAATCGCCTCGGCGGCGCAGTCGTAGGGCGGGTGAAACCCGCGGGCGCTTTGGCGAAATTTAAAGGTCATGCCTGGTATGAATTACTAACGGGGCAGGTCGGCGATAAAGCGCTCGATGGCCTGGGCGCAGGCCTGTGGCTGGCGCTGCAGGAGGAAGTGCGGGCCGGCGATGGCCACCTGTTGCAACTGGCGGCAATGCTGCTCCAGGCGGGCCGAGGCGCGGGGCATGACCAGGCGGTCCTGCAGCGGCAAGAGGTGAAGGGCTGGCAGTTCCAGGGGTTGCAGCGGCACCTGGGGCTGGCTGAGCCCAAGGAGGCGCGCCCGCAACAAGGCGGTCGGGATGGCTTGGATTTCCTGGCGCAACCTCTCGATCAATGCGGGATCCGCCTGGCTGCCGAGGCAGAACAGCTTCAGCAGGCTGGGCAGGGTCAGTAGCCGCTGGGGTAAGGGCAGGAGACGCAGCGGTAGCAGGGATAATAGGGGGTGCGGGCAACCCAGGAAGGCGGCGGCGAAGATCACACCCCGCAGTCCGCGCGGTCGGTCCTGGGCCAGGCGATAGGCCAGCGGCCCGGAGAACGACTCGCCCAGCAGCACGAAGGGGGCCTCGATGGCCCGTAGGCGCGGAGCGAGCCGACGGGCCAGGCTCTCATGGTCCTGGGGGCCGCTGTCCGGCAGCGCCAGGCAGTCGACCTCGAGTCTATCGTCCAGGTAAGGCAGCAGGGGTTCGAAGAGCGCCGACGTGCCATTCAGGCCCGGCAGCATCAGCAGTTTCAACCTAGCTTTCCCCGGCCAGCTTGCGGTCGAACTGGAAGCGCCAGCGGGTGTAGAGCAGCGCGGCGCAGAACAGGGTCAGGCTGAGCAGCGCCTCGCCCCAGCCGAGCAGGCTGCGCGCCGGATCGAAGGCTGCGAGCACCCCCTTGATGAAGTACAGGTTGACCAGGAAGCAGGTCCAGGCGTGCGCGCGGGCACCGCCCAGCAGCAGGCCGGGGGCAACCAGGGCCAGGGGCAACAGTTCGATGCTCAGGATCACCCAGGGCCGGGCACCGTGCAGGTCGGCGAAGAACAGGGTCCAGACCAGCAACAGCAGGATCAGGGCGAAAAAGCTGATCAGGCTGATTGCGCGGGTCAGGGCCAGGCGCGGTTTGAGCCAGTTCAGTTCCGGCAGGGGTTTCTTAGCCACGGGGACTCTCCAGGCGTTGGGCGAGCTGCGCCAGGCGCTGGCCCAGGCTGCGGCACAGGGCAATCTCATGTTCGTCCAGGGCGCGCTTGCCATCGGCGCCGGCATGGTGGCTGGCGCCATAGGGTGTGCCGCCGCCGCGGGTGTCGAGCAGGGCCTGTTCACTGTAGGGCAGGCCGGTGATCAGCATGCCGTGGTGCAGCAGGGGCAGCAGCATGGACAGCAGGGTGCTTTCCTGGCCACCGTGCAGGCTGGCGGTGGAGGTGAAGACCCCGGCCGGTTTGCCAACCAGTTGGCCGGTCAGCCAGAGGCTGCTGGTGCCGTCGAGAAAATACTTCAGCGGTGCGGCCATGTTGCCGAATCGGGTGGGGCTGCCCAGGGCCAGGCCGGCGCAGTTCTTCAGGTCGTCCAGGCTGGCGTACAGGGCGCCTTCGGCCGGAATGGCGGGTGCCACTGCCTCGCATTCGGCGGAGACGGCCGGCACCGTGCGCAGGCGCGCCTCGAGGCCGCCCAGCTCCACGCCGCGGGCGATCTGTCGGGCCATCTCGGCGGTGGCGCCGTGCCGGCTGTAATAGAGCACCAGAATATAAGGTGCGTTGATGGGGGGCGCGCTCACGGCAGTATCTCCAGGATTTTTTCCGGCGGCCGGCCGATCGCGGCCCGCTCGCCCGCCACCAGGATCGGCCGTTCGATGAGTTTGGGGTGGGCCACCATGGCCTCGATCAGTTGCTCTTCCGTGAGGCTGGCATCGGCCAGGTTCAGCGCCCGGTATTCGTCCTCGCCGATGCGCAGCAAGTGACGGGCGGGCACGCCGAGCTTGCCCAGCAGGCCGCGCAGGTCCGCGGCGCTCGGCGGGGTTTCCAGGTAGCGGATCACCTTGGGGACCAGGCCGCGCGCTTCGAGCAATTCCAGCGAGCCGCGGGATTTCGAGCAGCGCGGGTTGTGATAGAGCGTCAGTTCGGTCATTTTGCGGGTCGCATGCGGGCTAGGGTGGCGGCTATTCTAACCGACTGCATCCGGCTGAACAGTGCGGGCGGCAGTGCCTGTACAAAGGCGGCGAAACAGGGTTTTCGCCGGTTAACGCTGGCTGAATCCGGACTCGCGACCGTTTTCGTGCAAGAGTGCCCCACCAGCCCCATCGCTAAGGAAAGAGCATGCGTCAACAGGTCGAACAGCTTGTGGAGTTCTGGCGCTTTTTATTGCACCGCTTCTTTGCCGACAATGGCCCCAACAGTGCCGCGGCCTTGACCTATACCACCCTGTTCGCGGTGGTGCCGGTGATGACGGTGACCTTCGCCATACTCTCAGCCGTGCCGGTCTTTCAGGGCATGGGTGAGCAGATTCAGGCGTTTATCTTCCGCAACTTCGTGCCCTCTTCCGGCGAAACGGTGCAGCAATATTTGAGCAGTTTCACCACCCAGGCGCGGCAGTTGACCTGGGTCGGGGTGGTGTTGCTGGCGGTTACTTCGTTCACCATGCTGGTCACCATCGAAAAGGCCTTCAATACCATCTGGCGCGTGCGTCAGCCGCGCCGGGGGGTGTCCAGTTTCCTGTTGTACTGGGCCATCCTCAGCCTGGGGCCGCTGTTGTTGGGGACGGGCTTCGCCCTGTCCACCTATTTCACCTCCCTGGAACTGATCTCCGGGCCCCATGCCCTGCCGGGCGTGGCGACCCTGCTGGGGTTCATGCCGCTGGCTTTCAGCGTGGCGGCCTTCACCCTGATCTACGAGGCGGTGCCCAATGCCCGGGTGCCGTTCAAGCATGCGCTGATGGGCGGGCTCTTTACCGCGGTGCTGTTCGAGGCGGCGAAGGGCTTGTTCGGCCTCTATGTCAGCCTGTTTCCGGGCTATCAGCTGATCTATGGCGCCTTCGCCACGGTGCCGTTGTTCCTGCTGTGGATCTATCTGTCCTGGCTGATCGTGCTTTTCGGTGCCGAGCTGGTCTGCAACCTGGCTTCGTCGCGGCAATGGCGGCGTCGCGCGGTGCCACGCTTGTTGGTGTTGCTGGGGGTCTTGCGGGTTTTTCACGAGCGACAGCGGCGCGGCCAGACGGTGCATCATAGCGATGCCCAGCGGGCCGGCTGGCTGTTGCCTGAGGACGAGTGGATCGAGTTGCTGGATTTTCTCGAGCAGGAAAGGCTGGTCAGCCGCACCAGTACGGGCAGCTGGGTGCTCTGTCGGGATTTGAGCCAGTACAGTCTCTATCAATTACTCAGTCAGAGCCCCTGGCCGCTGCCGCCCCTGGCCAAGCTTCCGGCCCAGTTGGACGAACCCTGGTACCCGGCCTTGCGTGAGGCCCTGGAAACCCTGCATGAAGAGCAGGCCCTGTTGTTCGGTGGGAGCCTGGCGGGTTGGTTACACCCGGAGTCGAGTGACGAAAAAAGTCAGATTGCGGCAACTTAGCTCCGTGGGCGCCTCGATAATCAGCTAATCAGCTTAAGAGCACTGGGTTGCAAGGTTGGCATGCTTCTAGCTTGGTACTCAGTCTTTGCTATCATACTGCCATTAAGGCGCATAGCGGCTGAGGAAGCATCAGGTTATGAGCAGTAGCGAGCAGGACAAGGTCGTCCATCTGTATCAGCGGGACCCGCAAACGGCCTTGAAACGTTTGAACCGGATCACCGGGCTGCGCTTTTCCCATTGGCCCGAGTCCCTGGTGCAGCCGCTGGCGGAGGAAGCCCAGGCTTCGTCGAGCGAGCATGACTCCCCCCTTTCGACCAGCATTGTCGCCTAACAGGCTAAATGCAAAACCCCGCGTCTGGCGCGGGGTTTCGAACTTTCGGGGCGGGGTTTAGGCCCTGATCTGGCGGCTCTGGGGCTTGGCCTGTTCCACGGCCTGCACGAAGAGCTCTTCCACCACCAGGGTGGTTGCCGCAACTGCGGAGCGCAGATGAATCTGCAGGTCCTCGATCCTGGACTTGGACGGCAGGCGGGCGACGCCCGAGAGCAGGATTCTGCCCGTGCCGCCAACTTTGCCATGATCGACCGCTATCTCTAGACGCTTGTCGCCATCGCGGTAGGTGACCAGCAGTGACACGGGCAGATTGGCCAGGCCGGGGATCTGTAGCCAGGCGGCGATATTGAATTCGGCCACGCGGCCTTCGTAAGGGGTGACGATAAACTGGGCGGTGTCGATGATCCGCAATGGCACCGGACCGATCAGCTTGTCGTGAGTATGTGACATGGTTGATTTCCAGGCAGCTGGCGGATCGAAAGAGTAGAACGTGGTGGAATTATAAGCGGCTGCCGATCGGTGAAACTGTGCATGGGGTCAGCTTTGGCCGTGATCCCTCTCGCATTTTTTCAATTATCAGGCCAGGCGCAAAGGATGGCGCTGCACCGACTGGGTGCCCAGGTTGGCGGGTGGTAGCAGCAAGGTCGCCTGGTTGTTAACGCTGAGCAATTGCAGCCAGAGGCTTTCCCCTTCGGCGAATTGGCCGCTGGGCAGCCACAGGCCATGGTGCCAGGCATTGCCCTGGACCGGGGTGCTTTGCAGGATGCCGGGGTGTGTCTGGGCATTGGGCGCGCGGCGCAGCCAGACCGGGCGCGGCAGGCCCTTGAGGTAGCGCAGGCCGAGGTGCAGTCCGTCGCTGTTCTGGTGCCGCCAGCGCACCAGGGCCAGGCTGGGCGTACCACTTGCCGCCAACAGCAATACCAACTGACCGACCGGCAGTTGCAGGCCCTGGTCGACATGGCAGAGCAGGCGTGCGCCGCCGGCGCTGGCATCCTGCATCTGGGCGATGCAGGTGGGCGGGTGCTGCTCCAGCAACTGGGCGTGAATGGCCGGCAGGCCGAGTACCAGGCTGCAATCGCCGCTGAAGTCGACGCGTTCATAGCGGCGTGGTTGGCGGCCCTGCCAGCATTGGCTGGCGCGTTCCAGCAGCTGGCGCTGGGCGGGGCTTTGCAGGGGGGCGGGATCGTACAGGGCAACCAGCAGGGCGCCCAGCTCGAAACGGCGCAGATGAGGGCCGGGGATTTCGGGGGACTGCTCGACAGCCAGGCAGGGCTGCGCGGCGCTGAGGTCGAGCAGCAGGCCTTCATCATCTTCATCGTCCCAGGGCGAGAGGCGTCCCAGGGCCGCCAGCGGTGCCAGGGCGCCGAACAGTTGCGGGCATTCGCCTTCGGCCAGGTGAAAGGGGTCGCTGAGCGCCAGCAGCAGCATCTGCTGATAGAGGCCGCGCAGGCTGTCCGCGGGCGCGGGCTGAAAGGCGGCGGCGACCGGGTCGTCCAGGCAGTCCTGCTGTTCGCCCAGCCAGTAGAGCAGGTGGCTGTCGCGCCACAGGCCGGGTGGCGGCTCCTGGTATAGCTGATAGTGACGTAGCAGACTCTGGGCGAGAAAGTGCTGGGCCATATACAGGCACCAGGTCAGGTGCGGTCGCGAGGGTTGTCGGCCCTGGAGTATCTGCAGCAGCAGGCGCTTGAAGCCGCAGGCCAGCTCGTCGCAAAAATGCACGAATAGCGTCGGCGCGGCCTGGCCGTCCTGGTAGGCGGCTACGTAATGCCGGTACTCGTTGCTAAGGCTTTGCAGGGCTCGCTGCCTTTCGAGTAAGGTCATGGCACTGCGATTGAGCCGAAATAGCAGGCCTAGCACGTTGTGCAGGGCCTGATCCTGGGGCTCCAGGCGGGCTGCAGTCAGCCGTTCGTTGAGGTCGGCCAGTGACGTAGCGTCTTCTTCGAGGAGCTCGGGTACTTCCAGGCGCAAGGCATCCAGCGTCATATCAACCCTGCGTGGACGAGGATCGAAGGCATGGGAACGCGACTCCAGATGGTCATGGGAATGCTCGTCGGTTTGTTGCTGGCCGGCTGTGCCGAAGAGGTGGGGCTCGATCAGCATGGACGAAAGGTACCGGCTGAGCGCCTGGAAGGCCAGTGGTTGGTGATTAATTACTGGGCCGAGTGGTGTGGGCCTTGCCGCAAGGAGATCCCGCAGCTCAATGCCCTGGTTGGGCGCCTCGCCGGGCAGTCGGTCACCGTGCTGGGCGTGAATTTCGACGGGTTGCAAGGCCAGGCCCTGGAGAAGTCAGCCGAGCTCCTGGAGATTGATTTCACCGTATTGGCGCAGGATCCGGCAAGCCGTTACCAATTGCCGCGCAGCGAGGTGCTGCCGGTGACCTATATAGTCGATCCCGCAGGCCAGCTCCGTGAGCAACTGCGAGGTGAACAGACGGCCGCGGGCCTGTTGGCGCGCATGGCCGCACTGCAAGGGGAAAAATGATGGCGC
>DATDTH010000430.1:0-4428 GCA_035290985.1 Pseudomonas sp.
GGCAGCGGCCGAATCAAAAGTTTGCCGCCTTTAAGGCCGGCAACCGAAAAGGCGTGATGCACGCCAGACCATTCTTGCCGTTGATGTTCATGCCGTCGGAGCCGCACACACCCTCGCGGCAGGAGCGACGGTAGGAGAAGCCCTCGTCCTGTTCCTTGATCAGGGCCAGCACGTCCAGCACCATCAGGTCCTTGCCGTCGATCTCGACGGTGAAGTCCTGCATAAAGGGCGCAGAGTCTTTTTCCGGGTTGTAGCGATAAACGCTGACTTGCAAAGTTTTACCAAGAGACATGGTGGCTACCCTTAATAAGTACGTACTTTGGGTTCAAAAGCAGGAACGGTCTTGGGCGCGAAGTTCACAGCGCGCTTGGCAACACGTTTCTCACCCGGGAAGTACAGGGAATGGCACAGCCAGTTCTCGTCATCGCGGTCTTCGAAATCTTCGCGGGCATGGGCGCCGCGGGATTCCTTGCGGGTTTCGGCGGCGATGGCCGTGGCTTCGGCCACTTCCAGCAAGTTTTGCAGCTCGAGCGCTTCGATCCGGGCGGTGTTGAACGCCTGGCTCTTGTCGGCGATCTTGACGGTGGCGATGCGCTCGCGCAGATCGGCCAGTTGAGCGATGCCCTTCTGCATGTATTCGCCGGTACGGAATACACCGAAGTAATTCTGCATGCAGCTCTGCAGCTCTTTACGCAGCGGGGCGACATCTTCGCCGGTGGTGCGCGCGTTCAGGCCGTTCAGACGGGCCAGGGCCACGTCTATATCGGTCTCGCTGGCGTTGCGGTACTCGACACCCTCTTTCAGGGATTTTTCCAGGTGCAGGCCGGCCGCACGGCCGAACACCACCAGGTCGAGCAGCGAGTTGCCACCCAGGCGGTTGGCACCGTGTACCGACACGCACGCCACTTCGCCGACGGCGAACAGGCCCGGGATGATCTGGTCGTTGCCGCTGGCATCCTGGGTCATGGCCTGACCATGGATGTTGGTGGGTACGCCACCCATCATGTAATGGCAGGTCGGAACAACGGGAACCGGCGCAGTGACCGGATCGACGTGGGCGAAGGTCTTGGACAGCTCACAGATACCCGGCAGGCGGCTGTGCAGCACTTCCTCGCCCAGGTGATCGAGCTTGAGCATTACGTGATCGCCATCCGGACCACAGCCATTGCCGGCGATGATTTCCTTGACCATGGAACGGGCCACGACGTCGCGACCGGCCAGGTCCTTGGCGTTGGGCGCATAGCGCTCCATGAAACGCTCGCCGTGCTTGTTGATCAGGTAACCGCCTTCACCACGGCAACCTTCGGTCACCAGCACGCCCGCGCCGGCGATGCCGGTGGGGTGGAACTGCCACATCTCGATGTCCTGCACCGGCACGCCGGCACGCAGGGCCATGCCGACGCCGTCACCGGTGTTGATCAGGGCATTGGTAGTGGACGAGTAGATGCGACCCGCACCGCCGGTGGCCAGTACGGTGGCCTTGGAACGGATAAAGGAGGTTTCCCCGGTTTCGATGCAAATGGCGATGATGCCGACTATCACACCGTCCTGGTTCTTCACCAGGTCGACCGCATACCACTCATTGAGGAATACGGTGTTGGCCTTCAGGTTGGCCTGGTACAGGGTGTGCAGCAGGGCATGACCGGTACGGTCGGCCGCCGCGCAGGTACGGGCAGCCTGGGTCGGATTATTCGGCCCCTTGGACTGACCGCCGAACGGACGCTGGTAGATACGGCCCTGTTCGGTACGGGAGAACGGCAGGCCCATGTGTTCCAGTTCGAACACGGCTTCTGGACCCACGGAACACATGTACTCGATCGCGTCCTGGTCACCGATATAGTCGGAGCCCTTGACGGTGTCGTACATGTGCCAGCGCCAGTCGTCCTGCGGATCGGCCGAAGCGATGGCGCAAGTGATGCCACCCTGGGCGGATACGGTGTGCGAACGGGTCGGAAAGACCTTGGTGACCACGGCGGTCTTGTGGCCGCCTTGAGCCAGTTGCAGTGCCGCGCGCATGCCGGCACCGCCGCCACCGACGATGATGGCGTCGAAGGAAAGCTTACTTATATTAGCCATGAATCAGATACCCCAAAGAATCTGCACGCCCCAGACGAACATCGCGAACATGGCGATGCCACACACGGCCTGGAACAGAAAACGCACGCCGGTCGCCCACTTGCCCAACGCCATCGGGGTCAGGTAGTCGGTGGAGATGGTCCACATGCCGACCCAGGCGTGAGCACCCAGGGCAACCAGGGCCAGCAGACTGAAGATGCGCATCCATTTTTGGGCGAACAGACCGTGCCAGTCGCTGTAGCTCAGCTCCGGGCTGGCGATGATAAAGCCCAGCAGGAAGATGAAATAAGCCGCGAGCACGACCGCGGACACACGCTGAGCCATCCAGTCATAGAGACCGGAACGCGACAAGTTCGTGACGTTAGTTACCATATCCACACCCCAGCCAGCACGATCAGCACCACGGAGATGGCGAGAACGATTTTCGAGCCCAGTTTGCCGCCTTCCAGCGTTTCACCGATGCCCATGTCCATGATCAGATGGCGCACACCGGCCACCAGGTGGTACAGCAAGGCAGACAGCAGACCCCAGATCACGAATTTAGCCAGCGGGCTGGCCAGACACGCCTTTACCTGCTCGAAGCCTTCCTCGGAACCCAGCGACTTGTCGAATGCATAAAGCATGATCGCCAGGCCGATGAAGAGGATGACGCCCGAGACGCGGTGAAGAATGGACGTGTAAGCAGTGATAGGGAGCTTGATAGTCCTAAGGTCGAGGTTTACAGGTCTTTGGTCATTCACGGCTTTTTTTCACACTGAGAGCCCCTAACAATCAGGGCAAGTTGTCGGGAAGTGGACTGGTCAGATACCCATCACCCAATGAGTGACGACCGCTGAATACAGGCCCTAAAGCCCCTGGCGGTCGGTCGCAGAGTATAGACAGTTAGGTCGCTAATGACAACGCGCAGGCCTCCCCCAAAGAGCGCATTGCGCACCAGCCATAAATGGCGTAAATAGCCCCTCATCCAGCTTGAAAACAGCCCTGGAACCCCTCTGCCGCCTGGGTTAGCGCAAATTGACTTTCAGATTTATCTCTCTATAGTGTGGCGGGCCCTGCGTGGGGGGCAGTCTGATGATTCCAAAGCATAAATAGGAGGCCACACATGGCTGACAAAAAAGCGCAGTTGATCATCGAGGGCATTGCGCCCGTCGAGCTGCCCATTTTAACCGGCACCGTTGGTCCCGATGTAGTGGATGTACGGGGCCTGACCGCCACGGGCCGTTTCACTTTTGATCCTGGCTTTATGTCGACCGCCTCTTGCGAGTCGAAAATCACCTACATCGACGGTGACAAGGGCATCTTGCTGCACCGCGGCTATCCGATCGAACAGCTTGCAGAGCAATCCGATTACCTGGAAACCTGCTACCTGCTGCTCAATGGCGAGCTGCCGACCGCCGAGCAGAAAGCCAAGTTCGTCAGCACCGTGAAGAACCACACCATGGTGCACGAGCAACTGAAGAACTTCCTCAACGGTTTCCGCCGCGACGCCCACCCGATGGCGGTGATGTGCGGCGTAGTCGGGGCCCTGTCGGCCTTCTACCACGACTCCCTGGACATCAATAACGCCCAGCATCGCGAGATTTCCGCGATCCGCCTGGTCGCGAAGATGCCGACCCTGGCCGCCATGGTGTACAAGTACTCCATGGGTCAGCCGATGATGTACCCGCGCAACGACCTGACCTACTCCGAAAACTTCCTGCACATGATGTTCAACACCCCGTGCGAGATCAAACCGATCAGCCCGGTGCTGGCCAAGGCCATGGACAGGATCTTCATCCTGCACGCTGACCATGAGCAGAACGCTTCGACCTCCACCGTGCGCCTGGCCGGCTCCTCTGGCGCCAACCCCTTCGCCTGCATCGCAGCCGGCATCGCGGCCCTCTGGGGCCCGGCCCACGGCGGCGCCAACGAAGCCGTACTGAGCATGCTGGACGAGATCGGCGACGTGTCGAACATCGACAAGTTCATCGCCAAGGCCAAGGACAAGAACGATCCGTTCAAGCTGATGGGCTTCGGTCACCGCGTGTATAAGAACCGCGACCCGCGCGCCACCGTGATGAAGCAGACCTGCGACGAAGTGCTGCGCGAACTGGGCATCACCAACGACCCGCAACTGGAACTGGCCATGCGCCTCGAAGAGATCGCGCTGACCGATCCCTACTTCATCGAGCGCTCGCTGTACCCGAACGTCGACTTCTACTCGGGGATCATCCTCAAGGCGATCGGCATTCCCACCAGCATGTTCACCGTGATCTTCGCCCTGGCGCGGACCGTCGGCTGGATCTCCCACTGGAAGGAAATGCTCTCCAGCCCGTACAAGATCGGCCGTCCGCGCCAGCTCTATACCGGCTA
>DATDTH010000431.1:0-7179 GCA_035290985.1 Pseudomonas sp.
CACCGCCCCCGAGGTCCGGAAAAAGATCACTCAGGCCCATGCCGACCTGAACAGCACCACCTCCCACATAGTGGTCACCAGCTACAACGGCGTGGTGCTGCTGGCCGGACAAACTCCAAAGCCCCAACTCAAGGCCATGGCCGAACAAGCCGCACGCTCGGTACAGGGCGTGAAGAAGGTCCATAACGAGCTGCAGGTGCTCACCCCCTCCTCGACCCTGGCCCGCAGCAACGACGGCCTGCTCACCACCAAGATCAAGACCCAGATGCTCGCCGACAACGGCATTCCCGGCTCGCGGATCAAAGTGATCACCGAAAACGGCGTGGTCTACCTGATGGGCCTGGTCACCCGCCAGGAAGGGCTGCGCGCCGCCAACCTGGTGCAGGGCGTGTCCGGGGTACAGCGCATCGTCAAGCTGTTCCAGTACACCGACTGAAACGACAGACAGAAAAAAGGCGACCCAAGGGTCGCCTTTTTTCTGTCCGCCACAGGTCAATCGAACTACTTGACCACCTTCAGGCTGGGCCGGCCACTGGGCCGTGGCGGCTCCCCCCCTGGCGGAGTCGTCTCGGGCGGCGGCACGTCATCGCCCTCGTCCGCAACAGGCGACTCCAGGTCGAAGACCATGCCCTGGCCATTTTCCCGGGCATAGATCGCCAGCACCGCGGCCGCCGGCACATACAGGGTATGGGCCACACCGCCGAAGCGCCCCTCGAAGCTCACCGCCTCGTTATCCATATGCAGATGACGCACCGCACTGGGCGAAACGTTCAGCACGATCTGGCCGTCGCTGGCGAAGCCCTTGGGCACCTGCACGGCAGGGTACTCGGCATTGACCAGCAGGTGTGGCGTGCAATCGTTATCCACTATCCATTCGTAAAGCGCACGGACCAGATAAGGACGACTGGATTTCATCGAAAGCTCCTGAGCAATTAGCAGGCCAATGAAAAATGTAGGCGAGGCCGCCGAGACAAGGCAAGAAAGGCAAGGAAGCGCACTGGGCTCGCAAACGAGTTTACGAAGTGTAAATGAGCATTCCGAGACGCCGCGTCCCGGCCTTTTTAACGCTGTATCGGCAACGCAGGTAGTTTTTCAACAGCCTGTTAGCGCATATCCCGTTCGGCACCGGACAGACTGAGCCTAAAGGCCTCCCGGGCGAATTGACGGTCCATATAGTCGAGCAACGGCTTGGCCGGCTTGGGCAACTCGATGCCCAATATCGGCAATCGCCAGAGAATCGGCAACAGGCAGCAATCCACCAGGCTCAGCTCATCGCTGAGAAAATAGGCCTTGTCGGCGAACAGCGGTGAGACGCCGGTCAGGCTCTCGCGCAATTCCTTGCGCGCCTGCACCCGGGCCGGCTCCTTGCTGCGCGAATCCAGGATCAAATCCACATGCCGGCACCAGTCGCGCTGGATGCGATGGATCAGCAGCCGGCTATTGGCGCGGGCCACCGGATACACCGGCAGCAGCGGCGGATGGGGATAACGTTCGTCCAGATACTCCATGATCACCGTCGACTCGTACAGCGCCAGGTCCCGATCGACCAGCGTCGGGACGCTGCCATAGGGATTCAGCTCCGTCAGCTTGGGCGGAATACGCCCCGGTTCGACGGTGATGATCTCGGCGCTGACACCCTTCTCGGCGAGCACGATACGTACGCGGTGGGAATAGTGGTCGGCGGGGTCGGAGTAACAGGCCAACCGGTTGGTCACGCCCATGGCGGTCCTCCTCGCGTGTTGAAGTTATCAGAAACAGAAAAACGCACGCGCCCAAAGGGGCGCGTGCGTCGACAGCGGGGCTACAACGGGTTAATGCACGTCCTTCCAGTATTCACGCTTGAGCAGGTAGGCGAATACGAAGAAGAAAGCCAGGTACAAGAGCACATAGGTGCCGATACGACGGCTTTCCAGCTGCACCGGATTGGCCGAATACGCCAGGAAGGCCACCAGGTTCTGCACCGTCTTGTCGAACTCGGCCTCGCTCTGCGCGCCGGTCTTGGGCAGCACGGTCAATTGGTCGCAGGCCTCATGGGTGATGGGCGTGCCGGTCAGGGGGTCATACTGCTTATCGCCCTTGAGCGTCAGAACCTCGATCTTCCAATCGCCAACGCCCAGGTAAAACTGCTTGTCCGGACCAACCACCTGAACCTGCTTGCAGCCTACCACCTGGCGACCCTGAAGGTCCGCCAACACGTTGGGCATGCCCACGTTGGGGAACACCTTGTTGTTCACCCCCCATGGCCGGCTCGGATCTTCGTAGAAGGTCCGCAGGTAGGTGTACAGCCAGTCAGCACCGCGTACGCGGGCCACCAGGGTCAGGTCGGGCGGCGCGGCCCCGAACCAGGTCTTGGCATCCTGGGGGCGCATGCCGATCTTCATGTGCTCGCCGATCTTGGCCCCGGTGAACACCAGGTTCTCCAGCATCAACTCGGGCGGAATGCCCAGGTCGGTGGCGACCCGCTCATAGCGCTGGAACTTGGCGCTGTGGCAGCCCATGCAGTAGTTGCCGAAGGTCCGCGCACCATCCTGCAGAGCGGCTTTGTCGGCCAGGTCGATCTCGACCGGATCGAGCGGATGCTCGAGGGCTGCGTTGGCAAAGGCAAACACCGGCAGCACAGCGAGAATCAATGCAGCTAATTGCTTTTTCATCAGCCAGTCACCCTTTCCGGAACCGGTTTGGTCTTTTCGAGCCGAGTGTAGAACGGCATCAAAATGAAGTAGGCGAAGTACAGGAAGGTGCAGACCTGCGCCAGCAGCGTACGCTCCGGTGTCGGCGCCAATACACCCAGCACCCCGAGAATCACGAAGGACACGCAGAACACCAACAGCCAGATCTTGCTCAGTTGGCCCTTGTAGCGCATGGACTTGACCGGACTGCGGTCGAGCCAGGGCAGCACGAACAGCACGGCGATGGCAGCACCCATGGCGATCACGCCCAGCAGCTTGTCCGGAATCGCCCGCAGGATCGCGTAGAACGGCGTGAAGTACCAGACCGGTGCGATGTGCGCGGGAGTCTTGAAGGCGTTCGCCACTTCGAAGTTGGGCTTCTCGAGGAAGTAACCGCCCATTTCCGGGAAGAAGAATACCACGGCGCAGAAGATGAACAGGAACACCACCACGCCGGCGATATCTTTCACCGTGTAGTAGGGATGGAAGGGGATGCCGTCCAAAGGCACGCCATTGGCGTCCTTCTTCTTCTTGATCTCCACACCGTCCGGGTTGTTCGAGCCCACTTCGTGCAGCGCCAGGATATGCAGCACCACCAGACCCAGCAGCACGATCGGCAGCGCGATTACATGCAGGGCGAAGAAGCGGTTCAGGGTGATGCCCGAGATCAGGTAGTCACCGCGGATCCACTGGGTCAAGTCGGCACCGATCACCGGGATGGCACCGAACAGCGAGATGATCACCTGGGCGCCCCAGTAGGACATCTGGCCCCATGGCAGCAGATAGCCCATGAAGGCCTCGGCCATCAGGCACAGGTAGATCAGCATGCCGAACAGCCAGACCAGCTCACGGGGCTTCTGGTAGGAGCCGTAGAGCAGGCCACGGAACATGTGCAGGTAGACCACCACGAAGAAGGCCGAAGCCCCGGTGGAGTGCAGGTAGCGCAGGATCCAGCCGTATTCCACATCACGCATGATGTATTCGACGGAGGCGAAGGCCTCTTCCGCCGAAGGGGTGTAGCTCATGGTCAGCCAGATGCCGGTGACGATCTGATTGACCAGCACCAGCAGGGCCAGGGAGCCAAAGAAGTAGAAGAAGTTGAAGTTCTTCGGCGCGTAATACTTGGACAGATGGTCTTCCCACATCTTGGTCGCGGGAAAGCGCGCATCGACCCATTCCATGAATTTGCTCATCAGGCTTTCTCCTGGTCCACACCGACGATGATCACGTCATCCGACTCGTACGAGTAGGGTGGCACCGGCAGGTTCAAGGGTGCGGGCTGCGACTTGTAGACGCGACCGGCCAGATCGTAGCGAGAGCCGTGGCAGGGACAGAAATAGCCGCCCACCCACTCGGCACCCAGGTCGGCGGGCGCCACTTCCGGACGGAAGGACGGCGCACAGCCCAGGTGGGTACACAGACCGACCAACACCAGAATCTCCGGCTTGATCGAGCGCACCTTGGGGTCCACATAAGTGGGTTGGTCCGACGCCTTGGATTCCGGATCGGCTACCGTCGACTCGAGCTTCACCAGGTTGCCCAGGATCTCCTCGGTGCGACGCACGATGAATACCGGCTGACCGCGCCACTCAGCAACCATCTGCTGACCCGGCTCGATCTTGCCGATATTCACTTTCACCGGTGCACCCGCGGCCTTGGCCTTGGCGCTTGGGAACCATGACCCCACGAACGGGACCGCAGCACCTACCGCTCCTGCAGCACCCACCACCGAGGTGGCTGCTACCAGGAAGCGACGCCGGCCTGCATTCACGCCGTCATTGCTCATTCAGTCGTCTCCCATCAGCTCTGTGGCCTGTTGTTCAGGCCTCTACTAAGTAAAAATCGGGCCGTACAAAAAGTTTGCCGAATGGTAAAGAAAAGCCCCTGTACTGACAAGGTAATTACCAGCGGCCAAATAGCTGAAAGCCTTGATAGACGGGCTGCCCGCACGTGCGGCAAGTTGTCGCAAGCACAAATGCACGCCCATAAAAAACGCCCAGCTCCGAAAGGAAACTGGGCGTTCTCGAACGCGAAAGGAACGCGAAAGCGAATTAACGCTTCGAGTACTGCGGACGCTTACGCGCTTTACGCAGACCGACTTTCTTACGTTCAACTTCACGGGCATCGCGAGTCACGAAGCCGGCCTTGCGCAGGGCAGGACGCAGGGACTCGTCGTAGTCCATCAGCGCACGGGTGATACCGTGACGGATGGCGCCCGCTTGACCGCTCACACCACCACCGAGAACGGTGACGTAGATGTCGAATTTCTCGACCAACTGAGTCAGCTCCAGCGGCTGGCGAACCACCATACGGGCGGTTTCACGACCGAAGAAGTTCTCCAGGGTGCGGTTGTTGATGGAGATTTTGCCAGTACCCGCACGCAGGAAAACGCGAGCGGTTGCAGTCTTGCGACGGCCAGTGCCGTAATTTTGAGTCGCCGACATAATGAACTATTCCGTTAAAACTTCAGTTCTTGGGGCTGCTGAGCAGTGTGAGGGTGAACAGCACCCGCGTACACTTTCAGCTTACGGTACATGTCGCGACCCAGCGGATTCTTCGGCAGCATGCCTTTGACCGCGGTCTCGAGCACACGCTCAGGCGCCTTGGCGATCAACTTCTCGAAGTTGATCGACTTGATGCCACCCGGGAAACCGGAGTGAGAGTAGTACATTTTGTCGGTGGTTTTGGCACCGGTCACACGCACCAGCTCGGCATTGATCACGACGATGTAGTCGCCGGTATCAACGTGCGGGGTGTATTCGGGCTTGTGCTTGCCGCGCAGGCGAGTAGCGATTTCTGTGGCCAGACGACCCAGAGTCTGACCTGCAGCGTCGACGACGAACCAGTCGCGCTTAACAGTTTCCGGTTTAGCAGTAAAAGTTTTCATTCTTTAAATAGCCTCAGGGGCCGCCCTGAAATGAGACGGCGGATCTTACTGAATGGTGCGCGCTTTGACAAGTCAAAGACAGCCGCAGACGGACGCTATCGGGGGCTCGGGTCATCACGTCCGTACGGCCAGTTCGGTAGGCTAGGCATCCCCCACCGAAAACAGCTGCGGAATTATGCCGATTGCGCGAAAAATTTCAACCTGCTTTCATGATCCTTTTCAAAAGGAGTTCACAATGGATCTGCGCAACCTTGGACGAAGCGACCTCAAAGTCAGTGCCCTGTGCCTGGGCAGCATGACCTGGGGCGAGCAAAACAGCGAGGTGGAGGCCTTCGCCCAGCTCGATCGCGCCCGCGCCGCCGGGATCAATTTTCTCGACACCGCGGAGATGTACCCGGTGCCGCCGCGGGCGGAAACCTACGGCCGCACCGAACAGATCATTGGCCAGTACTTCAAGGCCCGCGGCAACCGCGCCGACTGGGTGCTGGCCAGCAAGGTCGCCGGACCTGGCAACGGCATCGGCTATATTCGCAGCGGCCAGCTCAAACACGACCGCGCCCATATAGTCGCCGCACTGGACGCCAGCCTCGAACGCCTGCAGACCGACTGGATCGACCTGTACCAGTTGCACTGGCCGGAACGCAGCACCAATTTCTTCGGCCAGCTCGGCTACCAACACCAGGAACAGGCCTTCACGCCCCTGCGGGAAACCCTGGAAGTCCTGGCCGAACAGGTCAAGGCCGGCAAGATCCGCCATATCGGCCTGTCCAATGAAACGCCCTGGGGCACCCTGAAGTATCTGCAACTGGCGGAAAGCCTCGACTTGCCACGCATGGTTTCGATCCAGAACCCCTACAACCTGCTCAACCGCACCTTCGAGGTCGGCCTGGCCGAGATCGCCCAGCGGGAAGACTGCGGCCTGCTGGCCTATTCACCCCTGGCCTTCGGCATGCTGTCCGGCAAGTACGCGAATGGCGCCCGCCCGGCCAAGGCCCGCATCAGCCTCTACAGCCGCTTCACCCGCTACACCAACCCACAAGCCGAAGCGGCCTGCGCGCGCTACGTCGCCCTGGCCCGCGAGCAGGGCCTGGACCCGGCACAAATGGCCCTGGCTTTCGTCAACAGCCGCCCCTTCGTGACCAGCAACATCATAGGCGCCACCAGCCTGGAGCAACTGGAGAGCAACCTGGCCAGCGCCGAGCTCAAGCTGAGCGATGAGGTACTGGAGGGCATCGAGGCGATTCATCGGTCACAGCCCAACCCCGCGCCCTGAAGCTTATTGCGCAAACAGATCCGGCGTGCCGTCCGCGGCCGCCGGCATGGGGCCGCGCCGCGAGGCGAGGCGATCGGCCAGGCGCGTCGGCTCCGGCAGGCGGTAACCACGACCGCAGGCCAGCACCAGTTCCACCGCGCTTGCCATGCTGACCCTATGGCCGGGCGAGACGATCAGCGGGCGCACCCGATCCTTGCTGCGCAGCACCCAGCCGAGCATTTCATTACCCTGCATCAGCGGCACCCGGGCGCCGCGCTGCGGCGGCAACTCGGCGTGCTCGCCCACCAGTATGGTTTTCGCCCACCAGTATGGTTTTCGCCACCCCTATGGTCGGTAGGCCGGTCACCACC
>DATDTH010000432.1:0-2363 GCA_035290985.1 Pseudomonas sp.
CAGGGGCTCGCGGCGGGTGTAGACGAAGGCGCTTTCGCGCAACGGGATCTGCTCGCCTTCGATGGCCGGGACCAGGCCGGCGTAGTATTCCAGCACGTCGGCGCCCGTGACTATGTCGACATAGCGGGTTTCCGAGAGCGCTTTGCCGGTGTCCAGGGTTTCCAGCTCGGCCAGTTCGTCATTGCGCTCGCGCAGGATGTCCACGGCCTTGCGCAGGATGCGCGAGCGCTGCATGGCGGTCATCGCCGCCCAGACCTTCTGGCCCTTTTCGGCGCTGGCCACGGCCCGCTCCACATCCGCCTGGGCGGCGCGCTGGAAGGTCGCCAGCACCTCGCCGGTGGCCGGGTTGATGGACTCGAACGTGGCGCCACTGGTGGCGTCCACGTAACCGCCGTCGATGTAGAGTTTTTGCAGTTCGAAGCGAGGCATGCTGTCTCCTGACGAGGCGTGGGCGGCGCTGGCGGCGCCCGAAAAAGGCTTGGGTCAGCCGGTCTGTTTGGCCAACTGTTGATCCAGGTAGTCGTAGGCGAGCTGCAGCGCCTGTTCGGTGTCGAAGGTCTCGCCGGACAGCGCGCCGCGCAGCCACAGGCCGTCGACCAGGGCGGCCAGGCCGCGGGCGGCGGAACGGGCTTCGGCCAGGGGCAGCGCGCGGCGCAATTCGCAGCACAGGTTGCTGTACAGGCGGTGATCGTTGATCCGCTGCAGGCGGCGCAGGGATGGCTGGTGCATGCTGCTGGCCCAGAAGGCCAGCCAGGTCTTCATCGCCGGGCCATTGACCTGGCTGTCGTCGAAGTTGCCGGCGATGATGGCGCGGATATGGGCACGCGGGCTGGGGTCGTCGAGGGCTCGCAGGCGGTCGTGCACGGCATGCTGCAAGGCCGTCATCAGATGGCGCATGGTGGCTTCGAGCAGGCCGTTCTTGTCCTGGAAATAGTGGCTGATGATGCCGTTGGAGAGTCCGGCCATGCGGGCGATCAGGGCGATGCTGGCATCGCCCATGCCGACCTGATCCACCGCCTCCAGGGTGGCGTGGATCAGTTGCGAACGGCGGATGGGTTGCATTCCGACTTTGGGCATTAGGTTCTCCGGGACGCTCGAGTGCAGGGATCAAGCTGTTGAAAAACTGCTGCGCCTTTTAAACGGCCTGATGAAGTGTCCAAAAAGTCTAGGGCGTTTTTATTGAACGAACAATCAACAAAAACGACCGGACGTAGTTGGAGGCGACATCCGCCGCGCTGTTGCGTACCGACAAGGGTAGGGGCATGGAGGGGCACGGGTGAAAGGCCGAGCCCCGAGTCGAGCCTGGCTTACATCGCCTTGGACAGGGCGATCGGCGCGCTTTTCAGTTCGCTCGGCTCGCTTTTTTCCAGGTTCTTGCCCAGTAGGGCGTGGTACAGCTCGCTGTCACCGAGGATGCCGACCACCCGGCCGTCATGCTGCAGCACCAGTTTGTGCCCGGTCTTGTAGCGGACCTGCAAGGCGTCGCGCATGGCGATCCGCGAGTCCACCTGGGTCGGCTGGGGGCGGAGCCCGGCCAGGGGTTGGCCGGGTGCCCAGCTTTGCAGCGGCAGGCGTTGCTCGCCCTGGCGCAGACCGCTCAACTGGTGGTCGGCGGTCAGCCCCAGCCAGCAGTCACGGCCCTGGTCCAGGCATATTTCGCCGGCCTGGACCAGGCACTGCTCCAGCGGCCGCATCAGGCTGGCGCCGCAGAGCACATTCAGCGGGTTGGTATGGGCGACGAACATGCGCACATACTCGTCCGCCGGATTCAGGACTATGTCCTCCGGCTTGCCGTGCTGGATGATCCGGCCGTCCTTCATGATGGCGATGCGCGTGCCGATCTTCAGGGCCTCGTCCAGGTCGTGGCTGACGAAGACGATGGTCTTGCTCAGCTTGCGTTGCAGCTCCAGCAGCTCGTCCTGCAGGCCCTGGCGAATCAGCGGGTCGAGGGCTGAGAAGGGTTCGTCCATCAGCAGGATATCAGCGTCCATGGCCAGGGCGCGGGCCAGGCCGACCCGCTGTTGCATGCCGCCGGACAACGCGTCAGGCCGCTTGTGGCGCCACTGGGTCAGGCCCACCAGCTCGAGTTTTTCGTCGGTCAGCTTCTTGCGCTCGGCGCTGGGTCGGCCCTGCATCTCGAGGCCGAAGCTGATGTTGTCTTCCACCGTCAGCCAGGGCATCAGGGCGAACTTTTGGAACACCATGGCGATGCGCTTGGTGCGCATGGCCTTGAGGGTCGCGGCCGAGCAGCTGGCGATATCCACCTGGGCGCCTTCGTGCTCGATCAGCAGGCGACCACGGCTGACGGTGTTGAGGCCGTTGATGCAGCGCAGCAGGCTGGACTTGCCGGAACCGGACAGGCC
>DATDTH010000433.1:0-4081 GCA_035290985.1 Pseudomonas sp.
TCATGGAGGACGAGGACTACGGATTGTCCGCGGCCCGCGAGCTGGAGGAGGAGCTGGGGGTCGGCGGCGTGGAGCTGCGCGAACACGCGCACTTCTTCTTCGAGGACAATGGCAGTCGACTCTGGTGCCGCGCCTTTTCCGCGGTCTGGGACGGGCCGCTGCACCTGCAGCCGGAGGAAGTGCTGGAGGCGCGCTTCATTCCCCTGGCCGAGGCACTGGAGGAGACCCGGCACAAGCCCTATTGCCCCGATTCCCTGGCGGCGCTCAGGCGCTACCTGGCGGCGAGTCGCCAATCTGCCGATTAATGGCGCAATTTCGTCCCCTTGCACCCTTAGCAGCGGGCGTTTTTGCCGTTACACTGCGGCGCTTTTCAAGCCCCGGCTTCCCGGCCAGGGTGCGCCGCCCCTGCCAGAGTGGGGCTTCGCGGCTGACATCGGTCAGCCTGTCGCTTTCAGGTTCGTTTCGAATTTTTGCGTTGCCGAGACAACCCTTCTGACCCCAACGAGGATCATCCGGTGGTCAAGAAAGCTTCGTCCTTCGCCGCCCTGGGCGGCTTGGTGTTTTCCACCGATGCCGGCCGGCATTGTCCCGGCTGCAATCAGCCGGTGGACGCCTGCCAGTGCAAGCAGACCCTGGTCCCGGCCGGCGACGGCATCGCCCGTGTGCGGCGCGAGAGCAAGGGCCGTGGCGGCAAGACCGTGACCACCATCAGTGGCGTGCCCCTGGCCGAGGAGCCGCTCAAGGCCCTGGCCAGCGAGCTGAAGAAACGCTGCGGTTGCGGCGGTGCGCTGAAGGATGGGGTGATCGAGATCCAGGGCGATCATGTGCAACTGCTGCTGGACGAACTGGTCAAGCGCGGTTTCAAGGCGAAAAAATCCGGCGGCTGACGGCGGCGTCAGCGATTTTCACCTTTCCTCTTTTATGACGGCAGCCCATGCCCATGGGTCATGCCGATCGCTTACTCTGCTTCGGCCGGTACTGAACCGGCGAGCACCCATTTTTCAAGGGAGACCTCGATGTCCGTACGACGCACACGCAAAGATGACGGCAGCCAGTGGACAGTCGCGGACAGTCGCAGCGTCTACGGTATTCGCCATTGGGGCGCCGGTTATTTCGCGATCAGCGACGCCGGCCGGGTCGAGGTCCGACCCAATGGCGCCGGCAGCGCGCCCATCGACCTGTTCGCCCAGGTCGAGCTGCTGCGCCAGAGCGGCCTGTCGCTGCCGCTGCTGGTGCGTTTCCCGGACATCCTGCAGGACCGCGTGCGCCAGCTGACCGGGGCCTTCGACGCCAATATCGCCCGCCTCGAGTACCAGAGCCAGTACACCGCGCTCTATCCGATCAAGGTCAACCAGCAGGAGGCGGTGGTGGAAAACATCATCGCCACCCAGAACGTGTCCATCGGCCTGGAAGCCGGTTCCAAGCCGGAGCTGCTGGCGGTGCTGGCCCTGGCGCCCAAGGGCGGCACCATCGTCTGCAACGGCTACAAGGACCGGGAATTCATCCGCTTGGCGCTGATCGGGCAGAAGCTCGGGCACAACGTCTTTATCGTGATCGAGAAGGAGTCCGAGGTACAGCTGGTGATCGAGGAGGCCGCCGAACTGAAGGTCGCGCCCCAGATCGGCCTGCGCGTGCGGCTGTCGTCCCTGGCCTCGAGCAAGTGGGCCGACACCGGCGGTGAAAAGTCCAAGTTCGGCCTGTCCGCCGCGCAACTGCTGTCGGTGGTCGAGCGCTTCCGTACGGCCAAACTGGACCAGGGCATCCGCCTGCTGCACTTCCATATGGGCTCGCAGATCGCCAACCTGGCCGATTACCAGCACGGCTTCAAGGAAGCCATCCGTTACTATGGCGAACTGCGCGGGCTGGGCCTGCCGGTGGACCATATCGACGTCGGCGGCGGCCTGGGGGTGGACTACGACGGCACCCATTCGCGCAATGCCAGCTCGATCAACTACGACATGGACGACTACGCCGGCGTGGTGGTCGGCATGCTCAAGGAGTTCTGCGACGCCCAGGAACTGCCGCACCCGCACATCTTTTCCGAGAGCGGCCGCGCGCTGACCGCGCACCACGCCGTGCTGGTGGTGCAGGTCACGGACGTGGAGAAGCACAACGACGACGTGCCGCGGATCGAGGACAAGGACAACCTGCCGGAGACCGTGCAGTGGCTGGTCGATCTGCTCGGCCCCACCGACATCGAGATGGTCACCGAGACCTACTGGCGCGCCACCCACTACATGAGCGACGTGGCCAGCCAGTATGCCGACGGCAAGATCAGCCTGACCCAGAAGGCCCTGGCCGAGCAGTGCTACTTCGCCGTCTGCCGGCGCCTGCACAATTCCCTCAAGGCCCGCCAGCGCTCGCACCGCCAGGTGCTGGACGAGTTGAACGACAAGCTGGCCGACAAGTACATCTGCAACTTCTCGGTGTTCCAGAGCCTGCCCGACACCTGGGCCATCGGCCAGGTGCTGCCGATCCTGCCGCTGCACCGCCTGGACGAGGAACCCCTGCGCCGCGCCGTGCTGCAGGACCTGACCTGCGACTCCGACGGCAAGATCAAGCAGTACGTCGACGAGCAGAGCATCGAGACCAGCCTGCCGGTGCACGAAGTGCGCGAGGGCGAGGATTACCTGCTGGGGATCTTCCTGGTCGGCGCCTACCAGGAAATCCTCGGCGACATGCACAACCTGTTCGGCGACACCGATTCGGTGAACATCTACCAGCACCCGGACGGCAGCGTGTACCACGCAGGGATCGAAACCCACGACACCATCGAGGACATGCTGCGCTACGTGCACCTGTCGCCGGAAGAACTGATGAACCACTACCGCGACAAGGTCGCCAGCGCCAAGATCAGCGTGCGCGAACGCACCCAGTACCTGGATGCCCTGCGCCTGGGCCTGACCCGCTCGTCCTACCTGTCGAGCTGAGTGGGGGCCGCCGTCCCGCGCGGTGAGGGGGGGGCGGTTTTCGTAGCCTGGATAAGCCTTGGCGCAATCCAGGGCCGCGGCTTGATTATGTTTGATCGTTTCCAGGCTCCTGCGTTTTGATCGTTCCCACGCTCCTGCGTGGGAATGCCGCCCTGGACGCTCCTGCGTCCGCCTTTACCGAACGGCCCGTGCCCTGATTCGTCGGGTTACGCTGCGCTAACCCGACCTACCCGCCAACCCCATAGCCGCGGGCCATAAAGACCGCCAGCAGCGGAATGATCAGCAGCAACAGCAGTTCGATGCGCAGGGCCATGGTCACCCATTTGCCCCGGCGAGCGCTGATGCTCGGCACCCGCCCGGCCTTCAGGTCGTTGCGCCAGCGGAGGAAGGTGTAGGTCGGCAGGGCCGAGATCAGCGCGATCAGCAGAAACAGGCCGACCTTGGCGTGGAACAGGCCGTTGTGCAGGTAGTACTCCAGGCCCTTGCCGTACCAGAGCACCCGGGCCCCGCCGCTGAGCAGCACCAGGCCGGCGCTGACGCCGTAGGCGATGTCGGTGATAAACAGGCTGCGAGCCCGCTGCAGGTCCATGGGCAACTTGAATTGCACATGCTCCATGGTCAGCAGGGCGAACAGGACGAAGATCGACAGGTAGTGCAGGTAGGCGGCTATGGCTTGGGCCATGGGTACTCCTCGAGCGGCATATTCAAAGGTAATTGGATTGGGTGAGGGGGGGCGGGCAGTGGGCCTCGGACGGAGCGAACCAAGCGTCATTGCGCGTCAGTCGCCAAGCATAGCCGCCCAGGCTGGCGGCCCGCAGCAGCATAAAGCCGAGAAAGGCCAGCCACAGGCCATGGTTGCCCCAGCCCTGCAGCGCCAGCGCCAGGGGCAGGCTCAAGCCGAGGGTCAGCAGCATGGCGTTGCGCATTTCCCGGGCCCGGGTCGCCGCGATGAACAGACCGTCGAGCAGGTAGCTCCACACCGAGATCAGCGGCAGCAGGGCCAGGTAGGGCAGGTGTGGGTAGGCCTGCAGACGTACCGTCTCGATATCGGTCTGCAGCTGGATGAACAGCCGGCCCGCGAGCAGGAAAAACAGGGCGAAGCCCAGGCTGCCGAGCAGCGACCAGCCGCCGGCGACCACCAGCGCGCGGCG
>DATDTH010000434.1:0-9787 GCA_035290985.1 Pseudomonas sp.
AAACGGAACAGGCACCCCGCTTTTGGTAGGGGGCGCCGGAAGCGGCGATGCTTCCGCGCCAGCCTGTGCTGGACAGCCTGGCACCCAGGGTCTTCTTGGCGGATGCCACCTTTACAACACATGACAACACATGGCTGGTACAGAGCCAAAAAGAAGGCCCCGCGAGGGGCCTGGTCTTCCGGCACGGGTCAGGCGGTGCGGGGCGCTGGTTCGAACTCGGCCTGGTATTGCCGGATCAGGTAAAGGTTGTCGTGCTGCCAGGGGTGGAAGTCGCCCCGGTAGAAGTCCAGGTACCCCCTGACCAGCTTGCGGTAGATGCCGTCCTTGCCCCACAACCAGATCAGGCCGTCGCGCCAGAGCCGCCAGTTCCATAGCAGGCCGTCGCGCTTGAGCATATGCACCAGGCCCTTGAAGGTGTCGAGGGTGAAGAACAGGGTGCTTTGGATCATCGCCCTGCGCCTCAGCCACTTGCTGGCGCAGACCGCCTGATAGACGTCGAAGGTCACCGCCTTGTGCTCGGTCTCTTCCAGCGCATGCCAGCGCCAGAGCCTGGCCATGACCGGATCGGCGCCGGCCAGCCACGACGGGTCCTTGAGCACGGCGTCGGCCATGATCGCGGTCAGGTGTTCCACCGCGCAGGTGGCCGCCAGTTGCAGTTGGGGCGACAGGTGTTTTTGCGTGAAGGCCATGCGGTTTTTCAAGCCGCGTTCCAGGTAGTCCACGTCATAACCCAGGTCGCGCAGGCGCTGGTTGTATGCCAGGTGCTCGCGGCTGTGATGGCCTTCCTGTCCGATAAAACCGCGAATCTGTTCCTTCAGCAGTGGGTCTTCGATGCGCTCGCGGAAGTGGCGCACCGAGTCGATGAAGAAGCGTTCTCCCTCGGGAAATTGCACCGACATGGCATTGAACATATGGGTCTTGAAGGCATCGCCGCTGTGCCAGTGACGTGGCAGGGGTTGCGGCAGATCGAAGTCGAGTTGCCGTGGACGGATGTCCAGGCCAGGTGGGGTGCTGTTCATGGCGGGCTCTCCCTGCGGGTACATGGAACCATAGTGCACTATTGGCTTGCCGGTCTTGGTCGGACAGGGTTATCTTCAGCCAATACTCAGGTCATATCCGGCCATTACGCTCCAGCCACTTAAGCATGGAAATCATGAAGCAGCCGCTCAATTTCAGCGCCGAACTGGTGCCGGTGGCCTATGTCGCCGCCTTGCTGGACCAGGCAGAAAGCCTTGGGCTGCCGCGCGAGGAATTGTTCGCGAGTACGCGCTTTAATCCCGAGGTGCTGGACAACCCTTATGGCCGGCTGTCCTTCATCGATTTCAACCTGCTGGCCAGCACTGTCCTGCTGCGGTGCAACGAGCCGGCCCTGGGCCTGCTGCTGGGCCAGCGGCTGAATGTCTCGACCCATGGCATCCTCGGTTATGCGGTGCTGTCCAGCGCCAACCTGGGCAGGGCCCTGCAGTTCGCCCTCAAGTATTACCGGGTACTCGGCCTGGCCTATGAACTGGAACTGGTCGAGGGCGACGAGCGCATGGAATTGCGCGCCAGCGAGTCGATGCCCCTGGGGGCGCTCAGCCGCTTTGCCGCTGAAGGCCTGATGGCCAGCCTGCACAGCATTGCTACTTTCCTCCTGGGAGAACCCTTGCGCGAGGGGCGAATCGGCTTTGCCCATGACGCTCCCGAGTATGCCGAGCGCTATGGGCAGGTGTTTGCCGGTCCCGTGCTGTTCGCCCAGCCTTACCACTTCATCAGTCTGCCCAAATCCTATCTACAGCGGCCCATGGCCCTGGCCAACCCGGCAACGGTGCAGATGTGCGAGCAGCAGTGCGAGGCCTTGCTGGTCAGCCTGGATGTGCGAGACGGCTTGCTGACCCGGCTGCGTCGCCTGCTGCTGGCCCGGCCAGGCGATTTTCCCGATATGAATGGCGCCGCCCGGGCCTTGCACACCAGCGGTCGCAGCCTGCGTCGACACCTGTCGCTGCTGGGCACCAGTTACCAGGAGGTGCTGGATGAGGTGCGCAAGCGCCTGGCCCTGCAATACCTGGGTACCACTCAGCTGCCGCTGTTCGAGATCGCCTCCCTGCTGGGCTTTAGCGACGCTTCGAACTTTCGCCGCGCGTTCAGAAAGTGGACGGGAAAACGGCCCAGCGACTACCGCGTTTCTGGAGCGGGAGACTGAGGGCACGGCATATAGGCTTGGCTCTTGTAGGGTGCGCTCAGCGCACCGGGGCACCACGGCGTGTGCCGACCTCTCGGTGCCTACGGCGCACGGGATCCAGGGGATGCATTTGAGTTCGATGCGCCGCTTGTTGTGACGCTTATGAATATGGGCCACGGGAGAGCAGGTCTTGACGGCGGAGGCGGCTGAGGGGGAGGGCGTGGATAAGGGGGGGCCGTATGCAGCAGCAAAAGCAGACGCCCGGAGCGGGCGTCCGCTTGCCGGGTTTCAGCCCTTAATGTTTGCCGCCTTTGCGGCCTGCTTCGGAGGCTTTTTCGCGGTCATTGGCAAAATTGCTGCCGCTGTGTTGACCGCCTTTGCGGCCCGCTTCGGAAGCCTTCTCACGGTCATTGGCGAAGTTGCCCGGGTTCTTGTTGCCTTGGTTGGTAGGCATGGTCGATCTCCTTGGAACGTGCGGTGAATGAGGCGCTTGGGCCTCGCATAGTTAAAGAGGCAGGGGCCGGTTATTGGTTTCCACAAATTCAGCAATTGCTGACAAGTGGTAGAAGGCCATTAGATATTTAACGGCCATGGCGCAGCGCTCTCGGCACGGGGGGGCGCCGCCGGGCGGCTGTGCGTTGTTGCAGGACCGGTATTTTTGCGCTGGCATTAATGTGTCAGGCGGGTAGACTGCGCGGCTTTTTTCCAGAAGCAGGAGTGCCCGATGACCTTCAACCTAGCCCGCAAGACCGGTGAAGAACGCAATGCCATCGAGGCCGAAAAGGCGCGCCTGTTCGAGTTGCGCCAGCAGAACATCGGGCGTGCAAAAGCCAGTGCGGCAAAGCTCTTTAGTGAACGGAGCAAGCGCAAGGGCAAGTGGGAGGTCTGGCTGCGGGCCGAGCTGGAAACCCTGACGCCTCCGGAGTACGCGAGCATGGTGCGCAGCGAGGTCAGGCGGCTGGTGGCGGGAAACTAACGGGCGAGGCCCCGCGGAAGACGGGGTCTGGAAAAAGCCCAGGCAAAATAAAACCCCACCGAAGTGGGGTCTTTGGTCCTACGTGACATCCTGTCTATCCGCCATCCTGGCGGCAATCCCTGTGTTCCTTGTGGTTGCGTTGCGCATCCTGCGCTGCGTCCATGGGAAGAATATTAGCCAGGTTGCGAATTTCCCGTAAGTCGACAACAGCAGCACGTCACGTAAGCATTTGCTTACAGGGTGTAGTTTGAGGGGCATGCGGGGTGGTTCGACGCTCCGCGGCCTGCCTTGGCCTTGGTTTTTGAGGGCTGCCCTTGAAAGGCCGAGGCGGATCGAGTCAAGCTTCAGACCTGATTGGCAGGTTGCCGTTGATGGCCGCGTTTTTATCCACCCTGACCGTCACCATCAAGGCGTCTGCCCACACCCCTTAGGAGTCCAGCTCGATGAATCCGCCGCCCGCTATTATTCGCGAAACCTTCCCCGTCGGGCCTTTGCAGTGCAACTGCACCATCATTGGCGACCCGCTCACCAGGAAGGCCATAGTGGTCGATCCGGGCGGCAATCCCGAGCTGATCATGGCGCGCCTGGAGGCCCATGGCTTGAAAGTGGTTAGCATCATCCATACCCATGCCCATCTGGATCATTTCCTCGCTTCCGGGCAGATGAAGGAGAAGACCGGTGCCACCCTGCACCTGCACAAGGACGATCAGTTCCTCTGGGATAACCTGGAGATGCAGTGCGGCATGTTCGGTGTGCCCTACACGCCGGTACCGGCGCCGGACCAGTGGTTGCAAGATGACGAGGCCCTGGCTTGCGGTTGTGGCGTGGCCCTGCATACGCCGGGGCATACCCCGGGTTCCATGAGCTTCTGGTTTCCCGAAGCCAAATTGCTGATTGCCGGCGATACCCTGTTTCGGCGCGGCATCGGTCGTACCGATCTGTGGGGCGGTGACTACCCGACCATCGAACGCTCGATCAAGCAGCGGCTGTACAGCCTGGATGAGGACGCGACGGTGGTGACCGGTCACGGGCCCGATACGCGACTGGGGGACGAGATGCGGGAAAATCCATTCGTGCGGGCCTGATCTGGGGTTGTGTGCTGTCAAAACAGAATCATGCGAAGGCCGGGAATTTTTAACCCGAGTAGTACTCTAAAACCTGCAGCCCACGGGGGCTGCAGTACTTTCAGGAGCCGAACCTTCATGTCCATCCCGCATCGTTTGCTTGTCGCTGCTTGCGCTTTGACCCTGCTGGCCGGTTGTGCCTCGAACAATCCCTACGATAACCAGGGTTCCGCCCCCCAAGGCTCCGAGGGCATGAGCAAAACCACCAAATACGGTGGCCTGGGTGCCCTGGCGGGCGCCGTGGCTGGTGCGGCGATCAACCATGACAATCGTGGCAAGGGCGCGCTGATCGGTGCCGCCGTGGCCGGTGCCGCCGGTGCCGGTTATGGCTATTACGCGGACAAGCAGGAAGCCGAGTTGCGCCGCAGCATGCAAGGGACCGGGGTCGAGGTGCAGCGCCAGGGCGACCAGATCAAGCTGATCATGCCGGGCAATATCACCTTCGCCACCGACTCGGCGGACATCGCCGGCAACTTCTACGCACCCTTGAACGACCTGGCCCGTTCGTTCACCCAGTACGACCAGAACAGTATCGAGATAGTCGGGCACACCGACAGCACCGGGTCCCATGCCTATAACATGAACCTGTCCCAGCGCCGGGCGCAGAGCGTGGCCAGCTACCTGCAGGCCCAGGGCGTCGACGGTATGCGCCTGAGCACCCGTGGCGCGGGCCCGGACCAGCCGGTGGCGAGCAATGCCAGCGAGGCCGGTCGTTCGCAGAACCGCCGGGTTGAAGTTAACCTGCGGCCATTGCCACAGCAGCAGTGACTTTTTCAACGACCTGATAACCCGCTCGTTGGGTGCCCGAAGCCTCCTTTAATGGAGGCTTCGTCGTTTTCAGGTGGCAACGCCCTCTGGCGCGGGCCTGATTTACCGTTGGTCGCCTGTTCGATGGCGCAAGACCTGCACGCCAATTCCTGACTAGACTGCTCAACATCGGCTCGCTAGAGCCGTGACTAGTCCCGGCGCCTCTACCATGGGGTGAGATGCGTCGGCAGTGGATTAGGAGCTCGCATGGATGATGAATCCGCTGTTCACCCGCGTTTTTTGCCCTGGCTGCCCCTGGTGGTCACAGTCGGCCTTATGGCGATTCTGGGCTCGTTGGTAACCTGGCAGTGGCAAACGCTGAAAACCAAGTCCCAGGATGAGCACGCGCAGCGCTTTTCGCTTGCGGTGGATGAAATCGAAAAAAGCATCGAAGAGCGCATGCGCGCCTACGAGATGGTGCTGCGTGGCATGTCAGGCCTGCTGGTGGGCAGTGACGAGGTCTCCAACGACGAATGGCAACGGGCGGCCGATCAGTTACGGTTGCAGGAGCGTTACCCAGGCATCCAGGCGCTCAGTTGGTCGCGTTATCTGCTGATCGATGAATTGGCGGCTTTCCACGCGCGCGAACAGGGCGCCGGGCGCCCGGAATTGCGCATGTTCCCACCGGGTGAGCGGGACGCCTACCTGGTCGTCGACTTCATCAACCCCCTGGATTGGCGCAACCGCCGGGCCCTGGGCTTCGACATGCTCAGCGAGACGATTCGCCGCGAGGCCATCGAGCAGGCGCGCGACACGGGCGAGGCGATGCTCACCGCCCCGCTGCGGCTCAGGCAGGAAACCGAGCAGGGCGTACAGGTCGGCGTATTGCTCTACTTGCCGGTGTACCGGGCCAGTGCTCCGGCGACCACAGTAGCAGAGCGCCAGGTGGCGATGCTGGGTACGGTGGGCGGTACTTTCCGCTTGCAGGATCTATTGCAGGGCATCCTTGGCTCGCGCAGCGAACTGTACCAGGTCGAACTGATCGATCAGGCCGATAACGGCGGATCCTTGCTCAATGGCGGCTTGTCGGCCCGGGCGCGTTTCCAGTTGACGCGTAGCCTGTCGGTTTACGGGCGCGCCTGGCAACTCAGGGTAGGCAGCACCCCGGCCTATGAGCGAGCGCTGGGCACGGATCGCCTGGCTATCAGCTTGTGGGCGGGGTTACTGGCTGCAGCGCTGCTGGCCATGCTGGTCGGCGGCTATCTCTATCTGCGCGAGCGTACGCTGCTTAACAGCCGCTTGCTGGGCGAGCGCCTGCGTGAGCGCGAAGAGCGCTTTCGCCTGGTGGTCGAGGCCTCGCCCAATGCCATCGTCCTGGTGGACAGTGGCGGCCGGATCGCCATGGTCAACCGGCAGACGGAAGTGATGTTCGGTTACCCCCGGGCTGAGTTGCTCTGCCAACCCGTGGAGAAGCTGCTGCCCGAGTCGCTGCGCGCGGGCCATGTGGGCATGCGCCAGGGCTTTCAGAAAGCGCCGGAGCCGCGGCAGATGGGCGGCAACCGGGAATTGTTCGGCCAGCACCGTGACGGCCATTCGATTCCCCTGGAGGTGGGGTTGTCACCCCTGCGCAGTGGCGAGGATGTGCTGGTGCAGGCGGTGATCATCGATATCAGTGCGCGCAAGGCCGCCGAGGAGCGTTTCCGCCTGGTGGTCGAGGCCTCGCCCAATGCCATAGTTCTGGTGGACAGCGCGGGTCTCATCACCATGGTCAACCGCCAGACAGAGCTGATGTTCGGCTACCCGCGGGCCGAACTGCTGGGCGGGGCGGTGGAAAAATTGTTGCCCGAGTCCCTGCACAAGATCCATGTCGGGCTGCGCCAGGACTTCCTGAAAGCCCCCGAGCCGCGGCAGATGGGTAGCAACCGCGAGCTGTTCGGCCAACACAGGGATGGCCAACTGATCCCCCTGGAAGTGGGGCTGTCACCCCTGCGCATCGGTGTGGACGTGCTGGTGCAGGCGGTCATCATCGACATCAGCGAGCGCAAGGCCGCCGAGCAACGCTTGCGCGAGCAGGCCGAACAGCTGGCCCTGGCCAACAGGTACAAGTCAGAGTTCCTGGCCAACATGTCCCACGAATTGCGCACCCCGCTCAACAGCATCCTGATCCTCAGTGAGCAACTGAAACAGAACCAGGTCGGCAACCTGAGCGAGAAGCAGGTCAAGCATGCCGATATCGTCCACCGCGCCGGCAGCGACCTGTTGCAACTGATCAACGACGTACTCGACCTGGCGAAGATCGAGGCCGGACGTGTCCAGCTCAGGCTGGAGTCCCTGAACCTGCATGACCTGCTGCTGGAGCTGGATGCCAGCCTGCGGCCGATGGCCGAACTCAAGGGCCTGCGCCTGTTCAGCACCCTGGAGCCAGATGTGCCGCGGATGATCTACAGCGACCGCGGGCGTCTGCAGCAGATCCTGCGCAACCTGCTGTCGAACGCGCTGAAGTTCACCGAGCGCGGCGAGGTCGAGCTGGCGATCAGCTGTGAAACCCAGGGCCTGGCGGATGGCCGGGAAATGTTGAACATCCTGGTGCGTGACACCGGCATCGGCATCCCGAGCGAACAGCACCAGCGGGTTTTCCAGGCCTTCCAGCAGCTCGACGGTTCGACCAGTCGGCGCTTCGGCGGCACCGGGCTGGGGTTGGCCATCACCCGTCAACTGGTGGAAGTGCTCGACGGCGAGATCCGACTGGAAAGCGCGTCCGGCGAAGGTTCGCGCTTTATCGTGCGCTTGCCGGTGGCGGTGGCGCAGCAATCGGCCAGCGAGTCGCAGCAGGCCAGCCGCGAACCGTTGCGCAGTGGTAAGGGACCGGTCTTGCTGGTGGTGGAGGATGACGCCAATTTCGCCGGCCTGATCGCTGAGGAGGCCCAGGTCCATGGCTTTTCCTGCGTGCTGTGCGGCAACGGCCAACAGGCCATCGCCTTGCTGCAGCGCGAGCGGTTTGCCGCAGTGGTGCTGGATATCCTGCTGCCGGATATCAGCGGTTGGCAGGTCTATCGCAACCTGCGCAGCCAGGTCCGGCACCGGGGCACGCCGGTGCATATCATTTCCTGCGTGCCCCAGCCTCAGGACTGGCACGACGAGGACACGCGCTACCTGGTCAAACCCATCGCCCGTGCCGATCTGGAACGGGTCTTCACCGACCTGGCCCACCCTGGCGACGCGGTATCCCCTCCGTTGTTGCTGATCGAGGACGTCGAGATCGAGCGCGAGCATTACCGCGAGCACCTTACGCAGCTGGGATTTGCCGTGACGGCCGTGGGCAGTGCCGCGCAGGCCCGTGAAGCCTACGGCCAGCAACCTTTCCTCGCCCTGGTGATCGACCTCGATCTGCCCGACCAGGATGGCTTCGACCTGCTCGAAACCCTGCAGCGTCAGCGCCCGCTGGACACCACGCGGGTGGTGGTCAACACCGGGGTGGATGTGACCCAGCAGAGCCTGCAGCGCCTGCGCCGGTATTCGGCCGTGGTGGTGCGCAAGGCCGGTGCCGACCTCGGCGCCTTGAGTGCGGCGGTTCAGGGGTTTCTGTCCAGCGTGCGCGAACCCGAGGCCCAGGGCTGGCTGCACGAAATCAGTCCATTGGCGGGCAAGCGGGTCCTGCTGGTGGACGACGACGTGCGCAATATCTACGCCATGAGCGCGCTGCTCGATGATGTCGGGCTCGAGGTGACGACCGCCATGGATGGGCTGGAGGCCCTCGAGTGCTTCGCCCGGGCGTCATTCGACTTGGTGTTGATGGACATGGCCATGCCCAATATGGACGGTTATACGGCCACTCGGCTGCTCAAGCAGGAGCAGGGCTGCCGGGTGCCGATTATCGCCCTGACGGCTCATGCGATGAAGGGCGACCGTGACAAATGCCTGGCGGCGGGGGCGGATGACTACCTGGCCAAGCCGGTGGCGCGACAGGAGTTGCTCGAGCTGCTCGAGCGCTGGTTGATTCATGCGGAGGGCGACAATGGTGCTGGCGCAGCTTAAAACCCCGGTCAGTGAGCAAGTGTTGCTGGTGGTGGACGACCGGGAGGAAAACCTGGTCGCCATGGAGGCGCTGCTGGGTGACAGTCCCTGGCAAGTGCGAACGGTCAATTCGGGCGAAGCGGCCCTGCAATGCCTGCTCGACCAGGACGTGGGGCTGGTGCTGCTGGATGTGCAGATGCCGCACATGGACGGCTTCGAAGTGGCCCGCCTGATGCGCGGCAACCCGCGTACGCGCTTCACCCCGATCATCTTCCTCTCGGCCATCGCCCAGACCGAGGATGCGGTGCTGCGCGGTTATGCCAGCGGTGCGGTGGATTTCATTCTCAAGCCCTTCGATCATCAGGTGCTGCGGCACAAGATCAATGCGCTGCTGGAGCATGAGCGCAATCGCCATGAGTTGCAGTTGCTGACCCGGCAGCTGGACAGTGCCCGCGCCTTCAATGCCTCGGTGCTGGAAAATGCCGCCGAAGGCATTCTGGTGGTCGACGAACACGGTCGCATCAGCTTCGCCAACCCGGCCATGGCGCACATGCTGCACGGCACGGTGGCCGATCTGGAGGGCAGCATGTTGCTGTCCTACCTGCATGCCCCGGCCATGCCGACGGAGTGGAAAGACTGTGATTTCTACCTGCATTGGCGCCGGGGCGAACCTTTCCGGCTGCACAATGCCAGCCTGAACACCTGCTCGGGGCAGGTGCTGCCCGTGGCGCTGTCCAGTTCTCCGCTTCCCGGTCAGCCGCGGGC
>DATDTH010000435.1:0-7909 GCA_035290985.1 Pseudomonas sp.
GCCAAGACGGAGTCGAGCTCCCACATGCAGACAGATTTTTCGTGAAACGCCTGCGCCCAGACATAACCGCTACTTGCCAAAAACTCCAGCGGCCCATGATTTCAGCAGCGCGCGCGGCTCGCTCCAGGTCGGGGTCACCGCGCCTATGTCCGCGGTGGCGAGGGCATCCAGTTGGTGCAGGGCGCGGGTGAAGGAGGTGACCTGCTGGTGGGCGAAGTCCGGGTCCAGGCGCTCGATGCCGCCATCGGGCAGCACCTGGCACAGGTAATCGGGAACGGGGATCAGCGAGATGCTCGGAATGCCGGCCGCAAACAGCGGTTGTGCCTCACCGAAGAACACTTTGCCGATGCGGGGCGACAACGTCAGGCTTCTGAGCTTGCTGCGGTCGGCAACGGCTTCCAGGTAGATCTGCTCCATGACGGGGTTGGTGGTGTAGACCAGTTCCCGCTCCAGGCGCCCGGTGGGCGCGGGCCCGCCTGCGTTCATGTCGTCCTTCCATTCGGTGCAGCCGAGATGCTCCAGGGTGAGGCCGGCCACGGCCTTGGCATGACCGTTCTTGCCGTCCCAGAGTTCGGGGTGGTGCGCGAGCCATGCACTGGTCGCCTGGCCTTCGGTCGTCACCTGGGGGATCTGGAAGTGCCCCGTCGCCATGACGAAGACCTGGGTGCGGTTGCGCTCGGCTCGCCGTGACTGGTGCCGAGCCAGCGCGAGCAATCCGGCCGCGCCGTTCTCTTCACAGGCGTTCGGCCCGTCGGTATGGGTATTGATGATGATGGTTTCACGGGCATTGTTGCCGGGCAACACGGCGTAGAGCGTGTCGGTCTGGGTATCCTCCAGGACGGCATCGAGTATCAGCGTGGCGGACAGGCCCTGTTGAGCCGCCTCTTTGAGCCGTTGGCCGGTGTGGGCCGTGACCCATAGGGCGGGACAGCCCGCATAGGCTGTGGTGAAGGGCAGCACCTGTTGCTGGGCCTGTGCGTCCGAGAGCCCCTCGAAGACGCAGATCACCCCCAGTACGCCGGCCTGGCGCGCTTGCGGCAAGAAGGCCGCGAGCAGCGGCCCCAGTAGCGGCGTCGTCTCACCCGATTGGAAGTCGGCACCCGTGTCGGGCAGGCGGGATTTGCACTTGAACAGGGCAATGGTCTTTAGCGGCGAGAGGTCGACGCGCTCGACCGGCACTATGGCGATCTTGCCGCGGGCCGCGCTGAAATCCCCGGGTTTCTTATCGAACCAGTGCAATTCTCCCTTTACCCCCCGGGCGGAGGTCATGCCGGAGTAGGGATACTCGGCCGCCACGGCAACCGGGCTGCCGTCCGATAGCGTCAAGGATGACCTGCGGGCGGTCCAGCGCTGGATCCGCTGGGCATCCCGTTGCACCTGTAGGCCGAGGGCCTCGAATTCCGTCGCCAGGTAGTTGATGGAGCGGGCGTGGGCCTCGCTGCCGGTCAGGCGCGGCCCGAAACTGTTAAGCCCTTCTATCCAGCGCCAGAGTTCGTCGCGGCTGGGGAGGTGCGCCAGGTCGATCGGGATGCTCGGCAAGGATTTGAGTGTTCTGGCTTGTAGCCGATGGATGGCCCCGGCGGCCATGACTGCGGCCGCACCGCCGAGCAAAAAACGTCTGCGTTTCATGGTATTCGCATACTCCTGGCTTCGGACTGACGGGGCGAAGCAGTGAATGTGGAACAGCTAAACGGCCGTTTGTTTCCCGCGGTAGACCAAATGCCCCTGATTTTTCCCTACGAGCCCCATCAAAGCGCTGTTGTAGGGGGCGCACCGGGAGGTCGGTATCCCGACAATGCTTATTCGCCTCCGGGCACGATGTTTTTGTAGGGTGCGCCGTGCGCACCGGGAGACCGGCATCACGGCGAGGCTTCGGCGGTGCGCCGCGACCCGATCGGAGCCGCGTTCTGCAGTCTGTCAGCGAGCAGAAACAGCAAGGGCGCCCTCAGGCGCCCTTTAGTGTGCGAGTGTGAAGCACCGCTGTTAGGCGATGCGGTTGCTGCCGGTGCGGTCGAAGCCGTCTTCGGCGATGCGGTTGCTGCCGGTGCGATCGAAGCCGTCTGCGGCGATGCGGTTGCTGCCGGTGCGATCGAAGCCATCTTCGGCGATGCGGTTGCTGCCGGTGCGCTCGGCGCCGTCTGCGGCGATGCGGTTGCTGCCGTTGCGCTCGGCGCCGTCTGCGGCGATGCGGTTGATATGGGTGCGATCGAAGCCGTCTGCTGCGACGCGGTTGATATGGGTGCGATCGAAGCCATCGGCGGCGACGCGGTTGCTGCCGGTGCGCTCCGCGCCGTCGGCGGCAAAGGTGTTGCTGCTCAGGCCAGCGATCAGCAGGGCTGCGATGATGGATTTGTTCATATGGGCGTCCTCGAAGGAAAGTGGCTAAGTAGCTAAGTGGCGACGGAGTGAATGGTGCGCCGCGGCTGCGAGGTTGAGAAACGCAACCGGTCGATAGCGAACATCAGCTAGATCGATGCCCCGCGAAGGACCAAAACCCTTGCCAGGCCTTGGAGTTCCTGAGAAAACCCTGGCCGGGCGGCCATTGGCCGGCGAACGGGACGAGTGAGAGTGATGAACAACGAATTGCAGGTGATCGACATCCAGCTGGGTGAGGGTAAGGAAGTGGTCAAAGGTGCCCTGATCAGCACCCAGTACAACGGTTTCCTGGAGGATGGCACCCGCTTCGACTCTTCCTACGAGCGCGGCAAGGCCTTCCAGTGCGTGATCGGCACCGGGCGGGTGATCAAGGGCTGGGACCTGGGCCTGATGGGCATGCGGGTCGGCGGCAAGCGCAAACTCTTCGTGCCGGCCCACCTCGGCTATGGCGAACGGCAGTTCGGCGTCCATATCAAGCCCCATTCCAACCTGATCTTCGAGATCGAGCTGCTGGAAGTGCTGACGCGGGACGAGTGAAGGGCGCCGGCGTGAAGGTCAGGCCTGAGGCAGGGTAGGGGCGGCGGGCTCGCCGTATGCTTGCTGTGGGGTTTTGTCGGCATACATCCGCAGGTCGGCCAGGTGTAGCAGCTGTTCGGCGCTGTCGGCATCCTGGGGATAGAGCGCGATGCCGATGCTTGCCCCGACCTGGACGGACTGCCCTCCCGGCAGGGGAATGGGCTGGACGATGGCCGCGCTGAGCTTGTCGCGGATGCGCTCGGCACCCGCCGGGTTGTTCACGGCCTCGAGTATCAAGACGAACTCGTCGCCGCCGACGCGCGCCACGGTATCGGTGCTACGCAAGAGCGCATTCATCCGCTGGGCAATGCTCACCAGCACCTGATCCCCGGCCGTATGGCCATGGCTATCGTTGATCTCCTTGAACCGATCGAGGTCGATCACCAGCAGGGCAAACGCGCTGCCGCTGCGGCCGACCCACTTGATCGCGCGTTCGAGGCGGTCCTGCAGCAGCTTGCGGTTGGCCAGGCCGGTCAGGGCATCATGCTGGGCCTGAAACTCCAACTGACGCTGGCTCTCGCGCAGTTGCTCATTGGCCTGTTTCAAGGCCTGAGTACGCTCGCCGACGCGCCCCTCGAGCAGGCGCTCGCTCTGGCGCACGGCCTCGAGCAGGGCTTGCTTGGCGGCAATGGCGTTGGCCTGCGCCTGTTCTTTCTCCGCCTGGATGCCCTGAATGCGGTCGGCCAGGGCGATGGACAGCAGGATCATTTCAATGGCCGAGCCGATCAGCAGGGCATTGGCGGTCAACAGGGTGGAAGGCAGCACGCCGATGTTGTGCAGCGCCATCACCAGGTCGCCGACGAACAGCGCACTCCAGGCCAGCACGAAGAAACGCGAGCCCGGCTGGCGTTGATACAGGCTCACGCAGCCCAGCAGCAGGGCGGCGATGGCGAACAGCATGGAGTTGATGTTCACCACCCAGGCGGCCAGGTGGTAGGAGCCAAACAGGGTGCAGAGCAGGGTCAGCAGGAAGATCACGCCGAGTGCAGGCATCAGCCAGGCGAGACGCAGGCGACGGGTGGTCTGGATCAGGAAGCGGCCGGTGAACCAGGTGGCGAAGGCGCCCGCCGCGGCGACCCCGCCGGTAGGCGACAGGTTCGCCAGCAGGGGGCTGTCCGGCCAGATGAATTGGCTGCTGAAACCGGTCAGGCCGGCTTGGCCGACGGCCATGCTCGCGACGAAGCAGACATAGATCAGGTAGAGCGGATCGCGCAGGGACATGAACAGCAGCAGGTTATAGACCAGCAGCCCGATCAATAACCCGAAGTACAGGCTCAGGATGCTGTAGCTGAGCTGGTCCTGTTGCCATAGCGCGGTCGGTTGCCAGAGTTGCACCGGCACCGACAGGGTACCGCTGGAGGCGACTCTCAGGTACAGCCGGTAGTCCGTGTCGGCGCGCAGTTGCAACGGGAAAACATGATTGCGATGGGGCAGGGGCCTGTCCTTGAAGGCCAACTGGTCACCGGAAAAATACCGCTGGAAGCCACCTTGTGGCTGGCTGACGAACAGCTCGATCCGGTCCAGCGAGGCATGCCCCACTTCCAGCAGCCAGTCCCGCGGGGTATTGGTGGCGCTGTGCAGGTCCAGGCGCAGCCAGATATGCGCCGTGGTGAGGCCGAAGTTGCTGCTGGCCTGTTCGCCGCCCAGGGGCTGGAAACCGTGCTGAATCTCGCTGCGCCCCATGTCCTCGATGACCAGGGTGCCCGTGCTGTCCTTCAGATACGCGATATGAGGGGCGAACGGGTACTGTCCGGCGTCGCCGAGGCGCAGCGCGCCCGGCTCGGCTTCGACTCGCTCCACTGGCCAAAACAGCAGGCAGCCACACAGGCAGAGCATCTGCAGCAACCGAGTGCTCAGGTCGGCCAGGCCGGCCGAGGAGTGGATGCGAGACGAAACGTGGACATGCGCCATGGTCGGGCCACTGGGGTTGGCGATGGACTCGGTGGGGAGCCGGTTGGCCCGCCACGGATAAGGCTCCACCATACGACTTTCATAATGGCTATGTAATGTCTCATGTCAGTTCATCAAGCGACCCGGACCTTGGTTGCGCAGGGCTATTCGAGTGAGCACGTGGTCGCAAGGACACGAGGGGCCCGGCTCCGACGCGCTGCCGTTCCTCCAGCGGTTGCCAGGCATCGGCTAAAACCACTTATCATTCAATGAACTACCTTATGGACCGGAAGGGAATCGTCGAATGCTGGCTGCCGTCAAACGCTACAAGCTGCTGCTGTCCGGGGCCTTGGCGCGTTACTTTCCCAGGACCACGGCCTACCTGCGCGCCGAGCATGAGGCGGCGTCGCCCCCGGTGAAAGCCAAGTCACGGGCCAAGTCGACAGCCGCGGGCAAGCCCTCGGCGAAAACGGCAAAAAAACCGAGGGTCCGCGCCACCTCAGGTCAACCGGCCGGCGCGGCTATTTACGGACCTGGATTGCTGTCGGTGGCTGAGCCGCAGATCGAGGCCATGCGCCAGCGCGTCGCCCAGGCCGTGGCTGCGGGCGTGGTCAGTCCGCCTTCGGACGAGCAATGGGCGATGATCCTCGCGCGCGCCCCGCTGACCCGGATCTTCGCCGGGGCGGGCTCGGGCAAGTCCACCACCCTGGTGCTGCGTCTGGTGTTCATGCTCTGTCACCTGGCTATCGAGCCTGGGCGGGTAACCGTGATTTCCTTCACCAATGCCTCCTGCGGCCAATTGCGCGAGCAGTTGCTCGCGGTGCTGGGGTTCTGGCAGTACCCCTTCGACGCCACCCAGGCCCGGGCCTGCGTGCGCACCTTCCATTCGGCCATGGGCGTGCTGGCCAAGGAGGCGCTGAACAACCCGCTCTGGTTCGAGCAGCTCGACGACAAGCGGGCCGGCGAGCTGGACAATCCCCTGACCTCGGCACGCCTGCGGCCGGCCCAGCAGCGCCTGCTGCAGCAGGCCTACCAGCGCTGTTATGCCCAGGAACCGGACTTTCGCCAGCGGGTGCACGAGCTGCTGGGCCTACCCGCGCCGGCGGCCGAGAGCGAGGGTCGGTCCGCGCCCAAGGCGCCCCTGGACGGCTTCACACTGGCGGCCGAGACCTCGACCACGCGCGCGCCCAAGGCGCCTCTGGACGGCTTCACACTGGCGGGGGAGTTCGGCGCCGTGCCGCTCTTCGAGGCCTTCTATGCCCAGGCCGGATTTATGCAGAGTATAGGCATCCGCCTCGACCGGATGCAGCCCCAGGCCCTGGCCTGCGCCACCCGGGAGCGGGTCTTTATCGAAGCCCTGGTCATGTTCTGGAAGTCCTTCGAGGCCTGCCTGCAGGAAAAGGGGCTGACCACCTTCGATGGCGCGTTCCAGGCGCTGACCCAGACCCTGGCCGCGGGCGGCAGCGGGGTCACGGCCCAGGCCCTGGCGCCGCTGACGCACTTGCTGATCGACGAATTCCAAGACATCTCGCCGCAGATCGTCCTGTGGCTGCAGGCCGTCCACCGTGCCCTGGCGCGCCAGGGTGAGAAGGTCAGCCTGATGGCCATCGGCGATGACTGGCAGTCCATCTACGGCTGGCGGGGCAGTTCCCCGGAACTCTTCATGGATTTCGACAGGCACTTTCCGTGCAGGGGTAAGGCGGGGAAAAGTGCGGTGCTGATGCTGGCCAGTAACTACCGCTCCATCGAGCCGGTGATCCGTGACGGCGAGGCGGTGCTTGCCGGCGTTGCCTTCAAACAGGCCAAGACCAGCCTTGCCGTCAAGGTCGCGCAGCCGGGGGACCACGGCGTCAAGCTGGTGTCGCGCTTCGAGCTCAAGAGCGGTTTGCCGCGGCTGCTGGCGGAAATCGAGGCCCAGTGCAAGCACGTCGCCAGCCGGCCCAAGGCCGACCGCAACGCGGTGCTGCTGCTCAGCCGGCGCAACGAGCCCTTGCGGCTGATCCAGGCCCAACTGGACAAGCGCCTGCCGGTCAAGGCCTATACCATCCACCGCGCCAAGGGCCTGCAAGCCGAGGTCGCGATCATAGTCGACGACTGCCTGCCACCGGAAAAACACCCGCTGCGCAATGCGCTCTACGGCTATTCGGGGTTCTTCCGCAACAGCTACGACCAGGCGATGGCGGACGAGAGCCTGCGCCTGGCCTATGTGGCCATCACCCGCGGCGTCAGCCGGGTGCTCTGGTTCACCCGCAAACCCCAGGGCGCGACGCAACTGCTGGCGGTGCGCACCAGCCAAGGCGGTGGTTCGGCTTAGGGTTCCGCAGACAGCCGAGCCCCCGTAGGAGCCAGTTTGCTGGCGATTCTCGGCCCATCATTCGTCATACCCGCGAAGGCGGGTATCCAGAGACGGCCGATCCGGTCCGGGATTGCATCCGGGGATTCCCCGTCCAATCGAACCTTACAAACGCCTGGAGTCGCGCTCGTCACTGCGCATGCAGATGCTGTTTGCCATCTTCGTGGATATGCACCTCGGGTGCGGCGGTCGGTGCTGGTTCGGCGGGCGCCTGTGGGGCGGGGTGGTGCGGGGCGACCGGTGCCTGGGCCCCGGCGTCCGGATGCTTGTCATGCTGGCCGGCATGGTCGTGCATCCGGGTTTCGCCGCCGCCATGCTGGTGGCCTTCGCTGGCCGCGACCAGGGCCTGGTAGCCTTGAGCATCCAGGCTTGGTAGTTGCTGCACGAAGGCGACCAGCCCCCAGATATAGGGGTCGCCCATGCTCTTGCCCCAGGCGGGCATGCCGGTGGCCTTGATGCCGTGCTTGATCACCCAGAAGGTCGCTGCCGGGCTGCCGGCGACATTCACTTTCGTCAGGTTCACCGGGGTCGGATAGAGGTTCTGGCTCAACTCGGTTGGCGCAACACCAGGCGCCAGGTGGCAGCCGATGCACATGGAGTGGTAGTTGCCGGCACCGCTACGGATCAGTTGCGGATCCTCGAGGTTCGGCACCTGGATATCCCGGGCGCGCAGCTCGATGGAACGCTCTCGCACCGCGGTCAGGAACCCATGGA
>DATDTH010000436.1:0-3174 GCA_035290985.1 Pseudomonas sp.
TCGGCCTGGGAGGCGCCGCCACCTGGCCCCAGGCCCTGCGCCTGCGCCAGGTGATCGCCGGGCTGCCGCTGGAGACTGTGGTCCTGGAAACCGATGCGCCGGACATGGCCCCGGCCATGCATCCCCAGCAGCGCAACAGCCCGGAACACCTGCCCGCGATCTGCACCGAACTGGCCGCCCTGATGGGCCTGACTCCCGAGGCCCTGGCCGCCGCAAGCAGCCGCAATGCCGCCGAGCTGTTCGGCTGGAGCCTTTGAGCCCCATGCGCACCGGCGAAACCCGCACCACCTGGTAGCCCAATGAAGCGCAGCGTAATCTGGGACGTCACGCCCCCCCCCTGGATCGTACAGCGCCAAAGCCCGCGGGTTGCACCCGCCCAGAGCAGGCACGTCCGTATTTCGTAGCGCCGCCCCAAGCCGTAAACGACCAGGCCCGCCAAATGGCGGGCCTGGTTCATGACGCGGGCAATCAGACGCGGAAGGCGCCGATCAGCTGTTTCAGCTGCGCCACCAGCCCCGACAATTCGCGACTAGCCTGCTCGGTCTCGCTGGCCCCTTCGGCGGTGCGCTCGCCGGCCCGGTTGATCTCGACGATATTCTGGTCGATGTCATGGGCCACCGCGGTCTGCTCCTCGGCGGCGGCGGCGATCTGCTGGTTCTGGTCGACAATCATGCCCACCGCACCGAGGATATTTTCCAGAGCCTGCTGGACCTTGCTCGACTCGCTCACCGTGCCATCGGCCATCTGGTGACTGACGTTCATGGTTTTCACGGCCGCACTCACCCCACCGTGCAGCTTGGCGATCATCTGCTCGATCTGCTCGGTGGATTGCTGGGTGCGCTTGGCCAGGTTGCGTACCTCGTCGGCCACCACGGCGAAACCACGACCCTGCTCTCCGGCGCGCGCCGCCTCGATCGCCGCGTTCAGCGCCAGCAGGTTGGTCTGTTCGGCGATGCCCTTGATCACGTCCAGGACCTGGCTGATCGACGCACTGTCGGCCGCCAGCTGGTTGATTACCCGCACGGACTCATCGATCTCGCCCGCCAGGCGCTGGATACTGCCGACCTGGGACTCCACCAGCGCCCGCCCGTTGACGGTTTCCAGGTTGACGCTCTGGGCGCTGCCCACCGCCGCGGCAGCGCTGCGGGCCACTTCCTGGGCGGTGGCGGACATTTCGTTCATGGCCGTGGCGACCTGATCGATCTGGCCCAACTGGCCGGCAACCGCCTGATTGCTCTGCCCGGACACCAACTCGACCCGCTCGGCCTGGCGCTCGACCTCGACCACGGTCTGGCCGACCCGCTCGATCAGGTCATGGATCTTGATCACGGTTTCATTGAACACCTGGCCCAGCTCGCCCAACTCGTCGCGACTCTGGGCCTTGAAGCTGACCGTCATATCGCCAGCCGCCACCTTGTCCATCACCTGACCCAGGCTATGCAGGGTGCTGCGAGTCGAGACGTAAAACGCGCCATAGAGGTAGACGATCAACAGGAACACCAGCGCCAGGGCCACGACCAGCAGCACCATCTGCGAGCGATTGTGCAGCAGGCGCTCTTCCAGTTGCTGGTCCAGCAGCCCCAGGGCCGCCTCGTTGAGCTGGTAGGTCTTGCCCATCAGGACGCTGACCTGTTCATAGAACTGCGGCCAGGGGGTGTCCAGGGTATCGGCCACCACGACCTTGTCTTCGAACAGGGTGGTGCTTTCCTTCAGGCTCTCCTGGCTGGCCCTGGCCTGGCTTTCCAGGGCGCGGCGGGTCTCAGGGCTACCGCCCAGGGCATTTTCCAGGCTCAGGCCGTAGTCGGCGTGGAGCTTTTCCAGTTCCAGCAGCAACTCGTCGAACATGGTGCTGGTCGCCGAGTTGAGAAAGCCCTGCCCCAGGGAATAGGAGCCGATGGCCCGCCCATCACTGAGGGTAGCGGTCACCCGCGGGGTCACTGTGGTGATCAGTTCGGTCATTTCCCGCACTTCGCGCTCGGGGTCCTGACTCAGACCGGCCTGGCTGGCCACCAGTTTGATAAAGACCTGGGCATTGCCCAGCAGCTTTTCGGTCAAGGCACTCTTGCCCTGCAGCGAGGTTTCCGCCTGAGCCCCCCGCAAGGCGGCGAGCATCTCGTCGCGCTTGCTGTTGAATTCCTCGATCTGAGCGGCATCCGGCGTGACCGGTGCCAAGGCCTGCAACGAGTCATTCACCGTCTGCTGCAACTTGGCGATGCGCGTCTCGAGATCCCCCGCCTGACCGGACTGGCCGATCATGGCGTTGATTTGCGCCAGGTCGCTGAGGTCTTCCAGCTCACGCCGCAGCTTGAGGCTGGCCCCCAGCAGATCGAGGCTTTCGCGCTCGGCACGGGTGCCAACGAATTGCTGATAGGAGTCGCGCACCAGGTAGTAATTGGTGACCAGCATGGGCAGAAAGAACAGCACGCTGATCAGACTGAATTTCATGGCAAAACTGAGGCGATTCATCAGCGCGATGGCCGGATACAGCACGGTCTTCACAAGACGTCTCCTATCTTATTGTGGTGTACCCGGCGGGAGCCTGCGGTTCGGCGCTATGCCTGGCAGCCCATTCCCCCTTATAGCCCGAGCGTTGGCGCGGCAGGCCGGTCGAGCCATGTCGGCCAACCCGCGAAATTCATGTCACAAGGCCATTGCTGGACATTGCCCCCTGTATACCCGATATCGGCCCCCAGCTCTGTAACTTAAGGTTAAGCCGCCGAAAAAGCCCGGGATAGCCGACCCCAGACTAGTCGATCGGGTTGGCAGCCGATTGATGCGCGTCAATCTTCACCGCGCCCAGCGCCACGCCCTTAGCAGGCCGTTTAACAACGTAGGCGAGGCAACGCAGGTGGTTTTTTAGAGAATCAATGTCCAGACGGCGAACCCTGCATACCAGAGCATGGCCGCTCGCACCAGCAGTTGCCAGAGCCCATCCAGGCTCGAAACACCGACCTCGCCCAGCACTGGCTCCGGCAGCTCGACGGCCGCCCGACCGGCGGCCATCACCAGCCGGGGCGCGGACGCGTCCCAATCCAGCAGGTCCTGCAGCAGGGCACGACTGACCGCGACGAAGTTGCCGACCAGGGCGAAGCTCGCCGCCAGTACCCGCGCCGGTAGCCAGTCGAAGCCGTGGCGGATCTGCTGCGCCCGCTCGCCCAGGGTCGCCTGCCGTGC
>DATDTH010000437.1:0-2884 GCA_035290985.1 Pseudomonas sp.
AACCCGACAGCATCGTTGTCGGGTTACGCTTCGCTAACCCGACCTACGGCCTGAGCGCACCCTACAACAGCCAAGCCCGTCCGCTGTTTGTAGGCGCCAGCTTGCTGGCGATCCCCGGCAACAACCCGCCCCGCACCTTAACCCGCATCCGCCACCAGGCCCGCCGCCAATACGCCGCGGATCGCGCATTGCTCGTCGATGTCCGAGGTGTCGCCGGTGATGCCGATGGCGCCGAGCAACTGGTTGTCCTTGTCGCGGATCAGCACGCCACCCGGCGCCGGGATCAGGTTGCCCTGGGCCAGGGTGTTGACCGCCGCCACGAAACTCGGCCGCTGCTGGGCGTCGTTGGCGATCAACCGCGAGGCCTTGCCCAGGGCCACCGCTCCCCAGGCTTTGCCGATGGCGATTTGCGGTCGCAGCATGCTCGCGCCGTCTTCGCGCATCAGGCTGATCAAATGACCACCGGCATCCAGCACGGCAATCGTCAACGGCGCGCTGGCCATGGCGCGGCCGGCGGCCAGGGCCTGGTTGCTGATGGTGGTGGCGGTTTCCAGGGTTAGAACCTGCATGGCTAGACCTTCTTCTTGTGGGGGGAAATCCAGAAAGCGGACGCCTGCCAGGGGCCGGAGCGTGCTGGCGGCGCGATGAAAAGCTCGCCAGCAATATCTCACCGAACACAAAAAACACAATAGATAAATACAATCTATGTTTGTTTTGTATACATAAATGCGACCACGAGATCAGCTACGGCCATAGCCGCGCCTAAAACGGCTGTTTCAAAGATTTCCTCTCTATGCAAAAGTCGCCAAGAAAAATTATTGACCATCGAGTCAGGACACGAATAGAATCCGGCCAAGCAAGTTGTATACAATTTTAGAACAAAAGAGGCACAACAGCATGGCCAGAATGAGAGCAATCGAGGCAGCCGTCCTCGTGATGCGCCGCGAAGGCGTTGACACCGCGTTTGGTATCCCCGGCGCCGCGATCAACCCCCTGTACGCAGCCCTGAAGAAAGTCGGCGGCATCGACCACGTCCTGGCCCGTCACGTCGAAGGCGCCTCGCACATGGCCGAGGGTTACACCCGCACCAACGCCGGCAACATCGGCGTGTGCATCGGCACCTCCGGCCCGGCCGGCACCGATATGGTCACCGGCCTGTATTCCGCCAGTGCCGACTCCATCCCTATCCTCTGCATCACCGGCCAGGCACCCCGGGCCCGCATGCACAAGGAAGACTTCCAGGCCGTCGACATCACCAGCATCGTCAAGCCGGTGACCAAGTGGGCGACCACCGTGATGGAGCCGGGCCAGGTGCCACGGGCCTTCCAGAAAGCCTTCTATGAAATGCGCAGCGGCCGCCCCGGCCCGGTGCTGATCGACCTGCCGTTCGACGTGCAAATGGCCGAGATCGAATTCGACATCGAGGCCTACGAACCCCTGCCCCTGGCCAAGCCGGCCGCCACCCGGATCCAGGCCGAGAAGGCCCTGGCCCTGCTGAATGCCGCCGAACGCCCGCTGCTGGTGGCCGGTGGTGGCATCTTCAATGCCGACGCCAGCGCCGAGCTGGTGGCATTCGCCGAGCTGACCGGCGTGCCGGTGGTCCCGACCCTGATGGGCTGGGGCTGCATCCCCGACGACCACAAGCTGATGGTCGGCATGGTTGGCCTGCAGACCTCCCACCGCTACGGCAACGCCACCCTGTTGGCCTCCGACCTGGTGTTCGGCATCGGCAACCGCTGGGCCAACCGCCACACCGGTTCGGTCGAGGTCTACACCGAGGGCCGCACCTTTATCCACGTCGACATCGAGCCGACCCAGATCGGCCGGGTGTTCAACCCCGACCTGGGCATAGTCTCCGACGCCCGCGCCGCCCTGCAGATGTTCCTCACCGTGGCCCGCGAATGGAAAGCCGCCGGCAAGCTGAAGGACCGCAGTGCCTGGCAGGCCGACTGCCAGCAGCGCAAGCGCAGCCTGCAGCGCAAGACCCAGTTCGACAACGTACCGGTCAAGCCCCAGCGCGTGTACCAGGACATGAACGAGGTGTTCGGCAAGGACACCTGCTACGTCAGCACCATCGGCCTGTCACAGATCGCCGGCGCGCAGTTCCTGCACGTCTACAAGCCGCGCCACTGGATCAACTGCGGCCAAGCCGGCCCACTCGGCTGGACCATTCCGGCGGCCCTGGGCGTGGTCAAGGCCGACCCGACCCGCGAAGTGGTGGCCCTGTCCGGCGACTACGACTTCCAGTTCATGATCGAAGAGCTGGCGGTCGGCGCGCAGTTCAACCTGCCCTACATCCATGTGGTGGTGAACAACTCCTACCTGGGCCTGATTCGCCAGTCCCAGCGCGGCTTCGAGATGGACTACTGCGTGCAGCTGGCCTTCGACAACATCAACGCCCCGGAGCTGAACGGCTACGGCGTCGACCATGTCGCGGTGGTGGAAGGCTTGGGCTGCAAGGCGATCCGCGTGTTCGAACCGGACCAGATCCAGCCGGCGCTGATCCAGGCCAAGGAGCTGATGAAGCAGTTCCGCGTACCGGTGATGGTGGAAATCATCCTGGAGCGCGTGACCAACATCTCCATGGGCACCGAGATCAACGCGGTCAACGAGTTCGAGGACCTGGCCCTGGTCGGCGCCGATGCCCCGACCGCGATTGCCCTGCTGGATTAAGACCAACCCGTCGCCCGGAGGCCATCCGGGCGACGAAAAGAAGGAACACGCCATGCCCCGTTTCGCCGCCAACCTGTCCATGTTGTTCACCGAACTGGACTTCCTGGACCGTTTCGCCGCTGCCGCCGACGCCGGCTTCAGCGGTGTCGAATACCTGTTCCCCTATGATTTCGCCGCCGAATAAATCAAAGCGCGTCTGGACGCCAACAAG
>DATDTH010000438.1:0-6060 GCA_035290985.1 Pseudomonas sp.
CAGGGCCGCGAAAATGTCCCGCCACTCGGCGAAGTCCCGCAGCTCGAAAGCGCCCTGGATTTCCCGTTTGAGCGCCTGCTGCTCCTCGGGCTTGGGCGACAGCCCGCGGGCGGCCAGTTCCGGACGGCCGATGGCGGCGCAGAACTGCTGCATGAATTGCGGCTCCAGGCTGCCCACGGAAAACCAGCGACCGTCGCGGCTGCGGTAATAGTCGTAGAAGCTGCCGCCGTTGAGCGCCTGGTTCTCCATCTGCGGTTCGACCCCGGCTGCCAGGTAGCCGGCACCGGCCATGGCATTCAGGCTGAAGGCGCAGTCGGTCATGCTGATATCGACCTGCTGCCCCTCCCCTGTGACCTGCCGCTGGATCACCGCGGCCAGCAAGCCCATCACCCCGTGCAGGGAGCCGCCGGCGATGTCCGCCGCCTGGATGCCCAGCGGCAACGGACCGCTGTCGCGCCGGCCGGTGTAGCTGGCGATACCGGCCAAGGCCAGGTAGTTGATGTCGTGCCCGGCGCGGTCCTTGTAGGGCCCGGTCTGGCCGTAGCCGGTGATCGAGACGTAGATGAGCTTGGGGTTGATCGCCTTCAGCGCGGCATAGCCGACCCCGAGTTTGTCCATCACCCCGGGGCGGAACTGCTCGAGCAGGATGTCGTACTCGAGCACCAGTTGCTTGACCACCTCCACCGCCTCCTGGCGCTTGAGGTCCAGGGCCATGCCGCGCTTGTTGCGGTTGAGGTAGGCATGACTGGCGGAGACCCCGCCCTCATGGGGCGGCAGCACGCGGACCAGGTCCATCCGGCTGGGCGATTCGATGCGCAGCACCTCGGCGCCCATGTCGGCCAGCAGCAGCGAAGCGAAGGGCCCCGGCAGCAGGGTGGAGAAATCGAGAATCTTCAGCGAGGACAGCGGGCCTTTCATGTCAGCTCCTTGAATCTGAATCAGGGTCGGACGCGCCGCGCCCGGTCATTGCCAATGCAGGACCTGGCGAGGATCGAGCCGGGTCACCTCGTCGGCGAAGCGCGCCTCCAGCACATTGCGGCGAATCTTCATGGTCGGCGTCATGCAGCCGTTGTCCACCGTCCAGGCGTCGCGCACCAGCAGGAAATGGCTGATGCGCTCATGGGGTTGCAGCTGGGTATTGAGGTGCGCCAGGGTCAGCTGCAAGTCGCTATTCACCTGCGCGACCGACAACAGCCGCGCCGCTGGCGACAGCTCGATCAACGCCAACGGCTGATCGAGATTGCTGCCCATCAGGCAGACCTGCTCGACATGACTGTTCTTGGCGATTTCACCCTCGATCGGTGCCGGCGCCACGTACTTGCCCTTGCTGGTCTTGAAGATATCCTTGACCCGCCCGGTGATGCGCAGGTAGCCCTCGGCGTCGACCTCACCCTTGTCGCCGGTGTGCAACCAGCCGTCCCTGAGGGTTTCCGCGGTCTTCTCCGGCTCCAGGTAATAACCCAGCATCAGCGTCGGGCTGCGAAAGAGAATCTCGCCATCCTCGGCGATGCGCACTTCCAGTCCCGGCATGGCCCGGCCAACGGTACCAAAGCGCACCTGCCCCGGCCGATTGAAGCAGCCGTAGGCGACGTTTTCGCTCATGCCGTAACCCTCACAGAGGGTTAGGCCGATCGCGTGATACCAGTCGAGCAGCCCGCGAGAAATCGCCGCGGCGCCGGAGATCATGATGCGTGCCTGATCCAGACCCAGGCCGCGGCGAATCTTGCGCGCCACCAGGCGGCCGAGCAGCGGGATACGCAGCAGCCGCGCCAGCCTGGCCTGGGGCAGTTTCTCCAGCACCCCTTGCTGAAAGCGCGTCCACAGCCGTGGCACGGCGAAAAACACCGTGGGCCGCACGTGGCGCAGGTCGCCGGCGAAGGTCTCCAGCGACTCGGCAAAGGCCACCGGTGCGCCGCAGTACAGGCTGTTGAACTCGACCATGAAACGCTCGGCGACATGGGACAGAGGCAGAAAGGAGAAGAATCGGTCCTGGGGGCTCATGTGCATTTCCCGGCAGGCGTTGGCCGCGGTAAAGGCCATCGCCTGCACCGACAGCATCACACCCTTGGGGTTGCCGGTGGTGCCGGAGGTATATACCAGAGTCAACACCTGCTCGGGCCGTTGCTCGGCCAGGGTCTGTAACGGCGCATGGCGGGCCAGCAGGCTATGCCACTCATGGGCACAGGCCAGGGTCGGATATGGCAGGGCAATGCGCGTCAACTGCGGGCCAATCCCCGCCTCCAGCTTGTCCGCATCATCCAGCTTGCCGAGCAGGATCACCCGGCACTGCGCATGTTCCAGCACATAGGCAATGCTCTCGGCCGACTGCAGTGGATAGAGCGGCACGCTGACCAGGCCGGCCATCATGATTGCCAGATCACTGATAAACCACTCGGCACAATTCTTCGACAGCAGCGCCACCCGATCCCCCGGCGCACACCCCTGCGCCAGCAAGGCACTGGCCAAACGCCGGGCCTGATCATCCACCTGACGCCAGGTGAGATCGTGCCACTGGCCCTTGATTGGCTGGCGCAGCCAGACCCGGTCCGGACATGTCGCGACCCAATGGGCCAGGCGTTGCAACGGCAATTGTTCAGTCATGCCCTCTCCCTTTTATTATTGTTATTGGAATAGCGCCATACGCCATCCTCTACAAACGCAATCCATCCCGAAAATTGCCCCCTTACCCGTCATACCGGCGCAGGCCGGTATCCAGAAAAGGCATCAGAGCTTGAACACCCGCCGTGCATTCTCATGGAGAAACTTCGCCTCCACCTCGGCACTCAGGCCCAGCTCAGCCACCTGGGTCATGCAACGTTCCAGGGAAAGCTGGGGGAAATTGCTGCCGAACAGCACCTTGTCCTTCCCATAGCTCTGCATGAACTGCAGCAGCTGCGCCGGGTAATAACGCGGCAGGTAGGCCGAGGTGTCGATGTAAATATTGTCGTGTTTCCAGGCCAGGCCGATCATCTCGTCGGTCCAGGGATAACCGATATGCCCGGCGACTATGCGCAGCTCCGGAAAGTCCAGCGCCACCTCATCCAGGTAGGGCACCGGACGACCGGTCTCGGAGGGCATCAGTGGCCCGGTATGACCGACCTGGGTGCAGAACGGAATATCCAGCTCGATGCACTTCACATAGAGCGGGTAATAGAGCCGGTGATTGGGTGGCAGCTGCCACAGCCAGGGCACGATGCGCAGGGCCTTGCATCCCAGTTCGGTCACGGCGCGCTCCAGTTCGCGCACCGCCGCGACAGGCTTGCTCAGGTCGACCGTGGCGACCCCGACGAAGCGCTCGGGAAAGGCCCGCGTGAAGACGGCGATCTCGTCGTTCGTGCAGACCCAGCGTCCAGGCCGGCACCAGGCGGCGAGCATGAGTCTGTCGATGCCGGCCAGGTCCATTTCGGCCACCGTCTGCTCCGGGGTCAGCCGTTGCTCCAGCAGATGCACGGAGCCAGATTTCTCGAATAAGCGCACCACCTCCGGCATCGCCTCACGGGATAAACCGGCCGGCTGGGCCCAGGCATCAATAGCGCCTCGTGCTGTAGACATTGCGAACTCCTTTTTCCTATGAATCGCCTATTTCCCCGTCATACCGGCGCGGGCCGATCCTTACAGGCATAGGTCGTCGACGGACGCAGGAGCGTCCAAGGCTGCATTCCCACGCGGAGCGTGGGAACGATCGATCTATTTCAGACCGACGCAGGCCGGTCGTTACAGCTTCATCCCGCGGCTGATGATCTCCTTCATGATCTCCGAGGTGCCGGCGAAGATGCGCTGGATGCGTGCGTTCGCGTACATCTTGCAGATCGGGTACTCCCACATATAGCCCCAGCCGCCGTGCAGCTGCACGCCTTCGTCGACCACCTTGCCGAGCAGTTCGGTGGTGAACAGCTTGGCCTCGGCGGCGACTTCCGGGCTGAGTTTCTTCTGGTTGTGGTCCATGACGCAGCGGTCGACGAAGACCTGGGCCACGTCCACCTGGGTGCGCATTTCCGCCAGCTTGAAGCGGGTGTTCTGGAAGTGCGAAATCGGCCGATCGAAGGCCTTGCGCTCCTTCACGTACTCGATGGTCACCTGCAGCGCCGCCTCGGCGCCGCCGACCGCGCCGCAGGCGTTGGTCAGGCGTTCCTGGGCCAGCATGTTCATCAGGTAGAAGAAGCCGCCCTTGGCGTCGCCCAGCAGGTTTTCCTTGGGCACCTTGACGTTATTGAAGAACAGCTCGGCGGTGTCCTGGCTCTTCATGCCGAGCTTGTTCAGCGGCGTGCCACGCTCGAAGCCGGCCATGCCGCGCTCCACCAGGAACAGGCCCATGGCATGCTTGTTGGCCGGATCGGTCTTGGCCGCGACTATCACCAGGTCGGCCAGGATGCCGTTGGAGATGAACACCTTGGAGCCGTTCAGCTCATAGTGGTCGCCCTTGTCCACCGCCGTGGTGCGCATGCCGGCCAGGTCGGAACCGGCGCTCGGCTCGGTCATGGCCACCGCCAGGATGCACTCGCCGCGAACGATGCCCGGCATGAAACGCGCCTTCTGTTCGGCGTTGCCGTACTCGGCGATATAGGGCCCACAGAGTGCCGAATGCAGCGGCAGCATGAACCCGGCCTCATTGATGTTGGCCAGCTCCTCGCACATGATCTGCTCGTAGCGGAAATCCTTGAGCCCGCTGCCGCCGTATTCCTCGTCCGCCCAAGGCAGCAGGAACCCCATCTCGCCGGCCTTCAGCCAGACCTCACGGCTGACCATGCCGGCCGCCTCCCAGGTCTCCTGATGGGGCACCACCTCCTTTTGCAGGAAGGCCCGGAAGGAATCGCGGAACATATTGTGTTCGGTGTCGAAATGAATGCGTTGCATGGCAGCTTCCTGCGAATTGAATCGTCCTGCAGGGTAGGCGCCCCGCCCCTACCCTCTCAATGACGCAAGCGCTCAGGCTCGATTGACCCATTCGACCAGCGGTGTGCGACCTATAGACAGCTTTCCGTCTTGGCCGCGCATTGGGTATAGTGCCCAAAAGCCACTTGAAAATTATGGGTATCCGGCGTACCACAGTCGCACCCAGGCCGCGCAACCCCTCGAGACCTCAACGGCGATCCCCGCATGCGCGATTCGTTTTCTGCCAGCCAGCCCCTTCGTGGCCGTCATCGGGCCCGGCAGGATCTGTTCGCCTGGCTGTTCCTGGGCCTGTTGATCCTGCCGCTGCTGCTGGTCTGGCTCTTGCCCGGCTCCGCCGAGTTGAAGCAAAGCCACATCTGGTTTCCCACCTACCTGCACACGATCTTCGAGTGCTTCGCCGTAGTGGTCGCCATGCTGGTGTTCAGCATTACCTGGCACACCTACAGGCCCAAGCACAGCGGCAACCTAATGCTGCTGGCCTGCGGCTTCCTCAGCGTCGGCCTGCTGGACCTCGCACACCTGCTGTCCTACCGGGGCATGCCCGACTTCATCACCCCGGCCAGCCCGGAAAAGGCCATCGACTTCTGGCTGGCCGCGCGCCTGGTGGCGGCGATCTGCCTGCTGACGGTGGCCGTGCGCTCCTGGCGACCGCTGCGCAACCCGGGCTCGCGCTTCGCCCTGCTGGGCGCGGCCCTGGGGCTAACCGCGGTCATCCTGTACCTGCAACTCTGGCACCCGCACTGGTTCCCGCGCACCTTTATCGAGGGCCAGGGCCTGACTCCCCTGAAGATCGCCCTGGAGTGGTTGCTGATTGGCCTATTGGCCGTGGCCGCCCTGTACTGCTGGCGCGCCCGGCTGCAGCCCAAGGCCTACAAGGCCCGGGGGCTGTTCCTCGCCGCAGCGGTGTCGATCCTCTCCGAGCTGTGCTTCACCGCCTACAGCAACGTCAACGACATCTACAGCCTGCTCGGCCACCTGTACAAGATCCTCGCCTACTGCTTCATCTACCGCGTGGTGTTCATCTCCAGCGTGCGCGAACCCTACCGGCGCCTGGCCCGGGAAATCGCCGAACGCCAGGCCGCGGAGAACAAGATCGAGGAACTGGCCTTCTACGACAGCCTGACCGGCCTGCCCAACCTCGACCTGCTGCGCGACCGCACCGAACAA
>DATDTH010000439.1:0-2743 GCA_035290985.1 Pseudomonas sp.
GAGGGCCGCCCGGGTGAGGGTTGGGGAGAGGGTGGAAAGACTCAGTGGTGCTCGCGGGTGGCGCGGAATTTCACGTCCGGCCAGCGCTCTTCCATCAGCGCCAGGTTGACCCGGGTCGGGGCCAGGTAGGTCAGGTGACCGCCGCCGTCTATGGCCAGGTTTTCCACGGCCTTGTTGGAGAATTCCTCGAGCTTTTTCTTGTCGTCGCAGTCGATCCAGCGGGCCGACCAGACGGTGATGGGCTCATAGCCGCACTCGACCTTGTATTCTTCCTTGAGGCGGCTGGCGACCACATCGAACTGCAGCACGCCGACCGCGCCGAGGATGATGTCGTTGCTGCGCTCGGGGAAGAACACCTGGGTCGCGCCTTCCTCGGCCAGTTGCTGCAGGCCCTGGCGCAGCTGCTTGGATTTCAGCGGGTCCTTCAGGCGCACGCGGCGGAACAGTTCCGGGGCGAAGTGCGGGATGCCGGTGAAGCCCAGGTTCTCGCCTTCGGTGAAGGTGTCGCCGATCTGGATGGTGCCGTGGTTGTGCAGGCCGATGATGTCGCCGGCATAGGCTTCTTCGAGCATTTCGCGCTCGCTGGAGAAGAAGGTCAGGGCGTCGCCGATGCGCACTTCCTTGCCCAGGCGTACATGGCGCATCTTCATGCCCTTGTCGTAGCGCCCGGAACAGATGCGCATAAAGGCGATACGGTCCCGGTGTTTGGGGTCCATATTCGCCTGGATCTTGAAGACGAAGCCGCTGAATTTCTCTTCGATCGGCTCCACGGTGCGCTCGTTGGCGACCCGCGCCAGGGGCTTGGGCGCCCAGTCGACCACGGCGTCGAGCACATGGTCGACGCCGAAGTTGCCCAGGGCGGTGCCGAAGAACACCGGGGTCAACTGGCCGTCGAGGAATTCCTGCTGGTTGAATTCGTGGCAGGCGCCCTGGACCAGTTCCAGCTGCTCGGTGAAGCGCTGGTATTCGTCACCCAGGTGGGCGCGGGCCTCGTCCGAGTCGAGTTTCTCGATGATCTTCACATCGGTGCGCTCATGCCCGTGGCCGGCGGTGTAGACGATGATGTAGTCGTCGGCCAGGTGGTAGACGCCCTTGAAGTCGCGGTAGCAGCCGATCGGCCAGGTGATGGGCGCGGCCTTGATCTTCAGCACCGCCTCGATCTCGTCGAGCAGTTCGATGGGGTCGCGGATATCCCGGTCGAGCTTGTTGATAAAGCTGACGATGGGCGTGTCGCGCAAGCGGCAGACGTCCATCAGGGCGATGGTCCGCGGTTCCACGCCCTTGCCGCCGTCCAGCACCATCAGGGCGCTGTCCACCGCGGTCAGGGTGCGGTAGGTGTCTTCCGAGAAGTCTTCGTGGCCCGGGGTGTCGAGCAGGTTGATCATGTGCTCGCGGTAGGGGAACTGCATGACCGAGGTGGTGATGGAAATGCCGCGCTGTTTCTCCATCTCCATCCAGTCGGACGTGGCATGGCGGTCGGACTTGCGCGACTTCACCGTACCGGCGATGGCAATGGCCTTGCCCATCAGCAGCAGCTTCTCGGTGATGGTGGTTTTGCCGGCGTCCGGGTGGGAGATGATGGCGAAGGTGCGGCGCTTGGCGACTTCGACGGCCTGATTGGTCATGGTTCGTGCCTGCAGAATCGGGGCGGAGGGGGAGGCGAGCTCCCGCAAAAGGCCGCGATTATAGCCGGATTCCGTGCGCAGCAGGCGCCTGCCGTCCGCTTCGTGAGGACGAACCCGGGACGGGCGCAATATCGCCCGTCCTGGAGTGCTCGCTGCCGGTCAAAGCGTTTTCAGGTACTCCAGCAGGGCCAGTTTGTCGGCGGCGGGCAGCGTGGTGCCGAACTCATGGCCGCAGCGGCTATTGCCCGAATCCCGGGCGCTGCAGTCGGTGGTCTTGAGTTGGTAGTCGCCGAACTTGCTCTGCTCGGCGGCGAGGCCGACGGTCTGGATGTCGTAGACCGGGCCGACCTTGAACGAGGCGACCCGTTCGGCGGCCGGTTTCAGCAGCTCGGCCAGGCTCGGCACGGAGCCGTTATGCAGGTAGGGCGCGGCCGCCCAGATGCCTTGCAGCACCCGCGACTCGTACGCGAAGGAGGTGCCCGCTTTGACCGCCTCGGCGCGAAAGGCCCCGCTCAGGGGCGCGGTGGTCGGCATATAGAGGGCCGTGGTGGTGGTGATGGTCTCCTTACCGAGGTATTTGCGCGCATAGTGCTGCAGGATCGAGCCCACCACCGCGGTGCCCAGCACGTTGAAGGCGGTGTCCGTGGGTTTGAGCGCCTTCTCCAGGAAGGGGATCTTCGCCCCGTTGAGCACGCCGGTCTGCACCGTCCATTGCAGGATGCTGTACTCGCGCGAATCGGTGCCGACATCCTGCACCGGGGTGGCCCAGGTTTCGTGGCTCAGGGAGCGGAAGGCGCCGCGCTTGATACCGTGGCAGCTCTCGCAGCCGCCTTGGGCCTCGGCGCGCTTGAACACGGCTTCGCCCTGCTTGGCGAGCGTAGCGTCCACCGGCCAGGGCCATTTGGGCGGTCCGATCTTGCTGATCAGCTTCTCCTGGGTGGCGAGCCCGGCGAAGTTCGCCGAATTATTCGACAGGTAGTCGATCTTCAGCAGGTCCTTGGGATCCTTCTTCGGGTGGAAGACCCCGAACACGCCGTAGACCTCGCCCAGGTTACGGGCCAGACCCAGCAAGTCGTTGCCATTGTCGGCGAAACCGGGCCACTGGGTCTTGTCCTGCC
>DATDTH010000440.1:0-4212 GCA_035290985.1 Pseudomonas sp.
TGATCGCGACCACGCAGGTCGGCAGCATCACAGTCACCATGTTGTACGGAATACCCAGCATCGCCAGCCCGCCCATGCTGACGATCAGGCTGCTACCCACCACCGCCAGCAGCACCATGACATCCTTGAAGGTTCTGAAGATCACGAACCCCAGCAGGCAGAGCATCAGCGTGATGCCGGTGTAATACACATAGACATCACGCAGCGAGGTGCGATTCAGGTTGGCATTGAGGATGGTCGTGCCCACCATCGAATAGCTCTCGATGCTGTCGTACTGCGCGATCGCAGCCGCAATGCTGTCTTCCAGGCGAATCCGGTAATCGTCCTGGCGGTCCAGGTAGTTGCCATTTTTCACCAGGATGACGCTGTACTGCTCGTTGCCCGCCTTGACCAGCAGCTCGGAGAGGATGGTATTGCTCAGCAAGCGCTCCTTGAACGCTTGCAGCTCGACCGCGCTGAGCCCGGCGTCGATTCGCTCATCACTGAGCAGGCGCTCGTAGGACAGCTCGCCGTCACGGCTGACGCTCTCTTCGGCGTTGGCGATCGAGACGACCCGGAAGATTTCCGCGGTCCGCTCCAGATCGTGGGACAGCGCATTGAGTTGCTGGAGAAAGCGCGGCGCGTAGATCGCCTCGGTCTTCAGCAGAATGGAGGTCCATTCGGTGTCGCCAAAGGTCTTGTTGTACTGCTCGTAGGAGGCCAGCTCGGGGTCGGCCTTGTCGAACCAGATGGAGACGGAGTTGTTGATCACCGCCTTGTCGGAGAACAACAGAAAATGGCTGCAGGCCACCGTGAAGAACAACACCACCAACGCGGTCAGCCAGTACTTGAGGGCGACCTTCATACCGCCACCCCGAAGGTCGCGCGTTCCAGCTTGCCGAGGATCATCTGGGCAATATGCGCCAGCCGGGTATCGGACTCCGCCAGCTCGGCGATGGAAAAAGCAACGGCATAGCGGTCTTCGATCGCACAGGTAAACATCGACAGGGAAATGGAGTCGAAGTTGTCCGAGTCACGCAAATCGAACTCCGCCTGGCGCGGCTGGCCGTCGGTCATTTCAAGCTCGCCCAATATCTCGGAAAGCTCACTTATTAATCGAGCCTGATTCATGATCAAAACTCCCATGCAAAGGGTTCATTGGCACGACCGGGCATGTAGGCCCGGTCGTCATGAAGGGGTTGGCGTTTAGAGCGCAGTGGCTTCGTGCAACCGCTTCAGCTCGAAAATGAACTTGATCTTATGGGTCGGCGTGCGCTCCAGTTTGCGCGGCAACACGTAGATCAGCTCTTTCGAGACTTTCGCGGTAATACCCGAGGTGACGTTGACGAAGTCGATCGCCCGGGCGAAGAGGCGCCGCAGCACATCCGCCTCGGGCAAGCCCTGCTGCATGGCGTAGATATATTCAGGGTCCTTTTTGATCCGCGCATAGTCGGGGAACACATAGGGCGTGAGCACCTCATCCTGCTCGTTCGCCTGAATGACCATGGCGTCCTTGATATACAGGCTGCGCACCATCAGGTTGGACATCTTCTGCGGATCGACATAGCTGCCGTCGTGCCAGCGCAGCAGCTCTTTCTTGCGGCCGATGATGTAGAGCGAACGGCCCTCATCCACATAGGCGATGTCCCCGGTGTCGTAATAGCCATCGGTGGTCATGCGCAAATCGGTGCCCAGGTACCCCTGGGTGATGGTCGGACCCTTGAGCAGCAGATTGCCCGCGGGCATCGGAACGCCCGGGATTTCCTCCAGGTCGGCCAGCTTGAATTCCAGGCAGCTGATGACCCGGCCGGTGGAGCCCAGCACGATATCGTTGAGTTTGTTCCGGGAAATGATCCCGGAACACTCGGTGGCCCCATAGATATCCATGATGGTCACGCCCAGCTTGCCGAAGATCTCGATAATCGCGGGGTCCAGCTTCATCGACGAGGAGATGCCATAGCTGAAATAGCCGCCCAGCTTGTTGCGCAGCAGCGTACTGGCGGCGGTCAGCTTGGCCTTGTCCAGCGTCCCCAGGTCGTAGGTGTCGCCTTTCAGTTCGATTTGCGTCAGGTGGTCATAGACCGTGTTCATGACCGGCTTGGTGCGCATCTCCTCGAGGACTTCCTTGAGGACGTAGATCCAGAACTTCGGCACAGCCATCAGCGCCTTGATCCGGAACCCGGCGTTCTTCAGCCGCTTGATCTCGTCTTCCAGAACGCCGTCGTCGTCCGGTTCGCGGGTGAAGTAGATGACCGTGAAGCCGCGGGTCTTGGCCAGCAGGAATTCGACCAGGGTCGCGATATGGGTGTAGGGCCCGATGTTCAGGATCGCTTCGTTGGGCCGCAGGTTCAGCACATCCACCGACTCGTTGACCTGGTGCACGATGTTCTGCTGGGTGATGCACACCACCTTCGGCAGGCTGGTGGTACCCGAGGTCGGGTACAGGCCGAGCACCACATCCGGGTCCGCCAGCAACGGACTGGCGGTTACGGGCTCGGCGCTGCCGTACTGCTCGATCAGCTGGCTCATGTAGGTCAGGTCGGGATGGCGTTGCTTGAAGTCCGCGGCATCGACGCCCTCGTCCTCGAAGGTGCGCACCACATCGGCGATCAGGAACACCGGGCTCAGGCCGGCCTTGTCGCAGACCGCCTTGAACCGCTCGTACTCGAGCATGCTGATCATCACCCGGTCCGGCGGCGAAGCGGCCAGGATATGCAGCAACTCGACTTCGTTGATCTTGGTGTCGATCGGGAACAGCCGGTTCGCGGTATAGAAGGAGCCATGGGCATACATGTCCCATTCGAAGCGGTTCTTGGTGAAGGTGCTCAGAACCTGCTGCGAACACTGCTCGGCCTGCAGGTAGCGGATAACCGCCTTGACCGCATGGGCATACTCGCGAAAGTAGATCTTGGTGTAGGCCGCGCCGTCGTCGAACACGATGGCCGGGCGATTGGCGTAACTTTCAAAGCACAGATCCACCACGTCGCTGACCGCGGCAATCTTGTCATGGCTCTTGAATTGCTCGGTCTGAGCGAAGGCAAACAGTTTAGACAGCATATTCGTGCTCCCGGGCAGATTCAGGTGACGCGTCGTTCAGCAGTTCATGGTTGAGTTCGAGATCACCCAACTGGAAGCCATGGGTGTTTTGCATCCTGATCAGTTCATAGATCTGCCGGGGTTGGATATTGCCCTTGCTGTAGGACGAGTTCGTGCCCTCGAAACCCAGCATGATGGTTTCCGACAGGCAGCCGAAGGCATTCGAACCCTCCGGGAAACCGACAAAGCGAATCACCGAGTCTTCCGGAAGTTTGGCCAGGCCGGAGTCGAAGACGTGTTGGTAGTCGCGACCGGCTTGACGCAGTTCATTGAACTGCTGGCTCAGGTTCGACGGCACGGACACGCAGGCGACAATCGCATCGGGGCGTACCATGGCCGGCTTGATCAGTTCGGGGTCTGGCGAGTTGGTGGAGACGATGACGATTTCGGCCTGGGCCAAGTCGGAGAAGTCCCCAACCCGCAACGCCAGATCGGCGTTGAGCAACTCGTCGATCAAGGCAACCGACTGCTGCAGGTCGGGCGCCAAGCCGCCTTCATCGATATAGCCTTTTTCCAGCAGCTTATCGTGCAGCGCCGCCATGACACTGCCGGGCGAAGGCTCGTCGCCCTCCTGCAGCAAGATGCCGAGCAGGACGATCATGTCCTTGATGATTTGCCGGCGCGATGCATTGAGCCGAAGTTGCGAGGTTTTTTCATCGCGGCCAATGATCGTCATATTGCCGAACAGGGTCGACAGCATGACAGTCGAGGCCAGCCCGATATTGCCCGCCGCGCCCACCACTGCGACCTGGGCCTGGGTGAAGTCGAGGTTCAGAGTGGAGGCCGACTTGATCACCGCCTGCACCATCAACGCGGCGGTATAGCTGTTGCCCGTGGTGATGGGCACCTCGTAGTCACGGATGAACTGGCCGTTATCGGTGTAAATCGAGGTGTAGGCGCCCAGGCCCACGATGGAGACGGGGATATTGTCGTCGCCGATCTCCTTGGCCATGGTCACGGCATCCTGGATCTTGTTGCGGATCTCCTTCAGTTCGTAGCCCTGGGCGCTTTTGAAGTACTCCGGCAGGTACGGCACCATAAACATGCTGTTTTGCACGATGTAGTCGTTCGAGGAGATGCAGTCCTGCTGGACCAGGGCCGGGTCGAAGAAGCGGCTGACCTGGTTCCACCAGAGGG
>DATDTH010000441.1:0-2280 GCA_035290985.1 Pseudomonas sp.
AGCCCTTTCATGTACAGCGCATCAGCCTAGCGCAGAAGCGCCAAATCAATCCTTGCAAGAGAGCCGATTACGGCGTGCGCCCTGAGTGCCCGATCGAGGACAAGCCTCCAGCAAAACCCAGCCTGATACGCCGCCTGGTGCCCGGGCTTTAGGAATTACTTGCCTTGTCGCTGATGCATGAGGTTCGTAGGCGGGTGTAGAGCGAAGCGAAACCCGGCAGGCATTCCGGAGACACGCAGGGACTAGCCGGCGGCTCCCCAAATCGCACTGGGGTTTATCCAGGCTGCGGTGCCCGCTGCTTCTGCCACGGTGCGCTGAGCACACCCTACGGGACCGCGTTCCGACCGACCTTGCACAACCTCGAGGCAGCCCCATTCGCCCCCCCATGGACCGCTATCGGCCGAAACCGCTCTAGCAAGCCCTGCCCGACGCAGCGCACCAATACAGTGCGATAGTGCGCACCCTTTTCTATACTCTCCCCATTTTGGTTCGCCCAGACTGCGCTCCCGGGCGCGAATACCGCCCAAATTGCGGGCGGCGACTGATTCGCGCGTCGTTTCGGGGCTTTGGTTTGTTTTTTGCATTTTCCGCCCTACTTATCGGAATGCTGCCCAATGACCATAAACGACGCGCTGCACCGACTGCTGCTGGATAACCTGACCACCGCGACCCTGTTGCTCAACGCCGAACTGCGCCTCGAGTACATGAATCCGGCGGCCGAGATGCTGCTGGCCGTCAGCGGCCAGCGCAGTCACGGACAATTTATCAGCGAACTCTTCACCGAATCGCCCGAGGCCCTGGCCTCCCTGCGCCAGGCGGTGGAACAGGCCCATCCGTTCAATAAACGCGAGGCTGTGGTCACCGCGTTGACCGGCCAGACCCTGACAGTCGACTACGCGGTGACCCCGATCCTCAATCGCGGCGAGACCCTACTGCTGCTGGAAGTACACCCGCGCGACCGGCTGCTGCGCATCACCAAGGAAGAGGCCCAGCTGTCCAAGCAGGAAACCACCAAGATGCTGGTGCGCGGCCTGGCCCACGAGATCAAGAATCCCCTGGGCGGCATCCGCGGCGCCGCCCAGTTGCTCGCCCGCGAGCTGCCGGACGAGAACCTCAAGGACTACACCAACGTCATAATCGAAGAAGCCGACCGCCTGCGTAACCTGGTGGACCGCATGCTCGGCTCGAACAAGCTGCCGAGCCTGGCCATGACCAACGTGCATGAGGTGCTGGAGCGCGTCGGCAGCCTGGTCGAGGCCGAAAGCCAGGGCAGCATCACCCTGGTGCGCGACTACGACCCGAGCATTCCCGATGTACTGATCGACCGCGAGCAGATGATCCAGGCCGTGCTCAATATCGTGCGCAACGCCATGCAGGCCATAGGTGGGCAGAACGAATTGCGCCTGGGCCGCATCACCCTGCGCACCCGCACCCTGCGCCAGTTCACCATCGGCCATATCCGTCACCGCCTGGTGGCCAAGCTGGAAATTATCGACAACGGCCCGGGCATCCCCGCCGAGCTGCAGGACACCATCTTCTATCCCATGGTCAGCGGGCGCCCCGACGGCACCGGCCTGGGCCTGGCAATCACCCAGAACATCATCAGTCAGCACCAGGGCCTGATCGAGTGTGAGAGCCACCCCGGCCACACCCTCTTCACGATCTTCCTGCCGCTGGAACAAGGAGCACGTCATGAGCCGCAGTGAAACCGTCTGGATAGTCGACGACGACCGCTCCATCCGCTGGGTCCTGGAAAAGGCCCTGCAACAGGAAGGCATGACCACCACCAGCTTCGACAGCGCCGACGGCGTACTCGGCCGCCTGGTGCGCCAGCAGCCGGACGTGATCATCTCGGACATCCGCATGCCCGGCGCCAGCGGCCTGGAATTGCTGGCGCGGATACGCGAACTGCACCCGCGCCTGCCAGTGATCATCATGACCGCCCATTCCGACCTGGAGAGCGCGGTGGCCTCCTACCAGGGCGGCGCCTTCGAGTACCTGCCCAAGCCCTTCGACGTCGACGAGGCCGTGTCCCTGGTCAAGCGCGCCTACCTGCATGCCCAGGAGCAGCAAGGCCTGCAGGTTCCGGTCGAGCAAGCCCGCACGCCGGAGATCATCGGCGAAGCGCCGGCCATGCAGGAGGTGTTCCGCGCCATCGGCCGCCTGTCCCACTCCAATATCACCGTGCTGATAAACGGCGAATCCGGCACCGGCAAGGAACTGGTCGCCCACGCCCTGCACCGCCACAGCCCGCGCGCCGCCTCGCCTTTTATCGCCCTG
>DATDTH010000442.1:0-3620 GCA_035290985.1 Pseudomonas sp.
CCTGGTACTGGTTGGACAAGGTATCGATCGAGACCTGCTGCAGCGTCGTGCGCAGTTCCCGCGGCCGGTCCGTACCCTGCCCCGCCAGCAAGGCGGACCAGGTCTGCTCGGCCAGGCCGGCCACGCAGGCCGACTGACCGAGCAGATGGGCCAGCAAGTTGTCCCGGGCTGCGTCCAGTCGGGCCGCGTTCAACTGCCCCGAGTCTAGGGCCGCCAGGCGCGGGGGTTGCGTGGCCAGAAAGGCCTGGATATGCCCGACTATCTCCAGCGCACTGGCCGTCGGCGACTGCACGGCAAACAGCAAGCCCTGACGGGAGCCGACCTGGCGAAAGCCCGCATACACCCCGTAGCCAAGCTGCAGTTCGCTGCGCAGCCGCTGGTAGAAGGCGCTTTCCAGCAGCAACGCCAACAGCCGCCAGGTGGCCTCGGTTGCGGCGTCTGCCGCGGGCAGCGGGCAGAACAGCAGCACCGCCGTCTCGCTGGCACCCAGCTCGGCATCGCGCCAGTGATAGCCCGATTCCTGGGACGGCGCTTGCGCACAGACCTCGCTGGCCTCGCCGGGCATGGCCCAAAGCGCGCTGTCGAACGCGGCCCGCGCAGCCCTGGGCAGGCCGACGGCCAACCCCTGCAGCCGCCCGAGCCCCCAGGCGCGGGCCAAGGCCCGCCGGGTGAGTGACGGTGCCGGCGCCTGTGCCTCAAACAGCTCCGGCAGTCGCTGCCAGAGTCGCCGCAGCGGCCCCTCGCCGGCGGCCCGGCAGGCCTGCTCACGGTACAGCCGCCGGCCCTGGGCCCAGGCCCAGTCCGCGGGCGAATGCAGCAGCGGGGCCAGGCTCGACAGCAGGCCCGGCAGGGCCGCGGCCGCACCCCCGACCTGCAGTTGCCAGGCCTGGCCCTGGTTCTCCCAGTGCAGTCTCAAGCCCGCCTGCCGGGCCAGTTGCACGCTGGGGCGCAGCGCCACCTGCAGCACTTCGAACAGGCCCGCCGCGGGCGCGCCGGGTGCAAATTCCCAGCGCAGGTAGGCCGTGGCGCTGCCGCGTTCGGCAGGTCCTTCGAGCCAGCGCAGGCCCTTGAAGCACGGCGCCACCGCTGGCCAGGACCCCGGGGGCTGGAGCAAGGGGTTGGCCGGCGGCAAACGCCAGGCCCCGGGCTGCGCGACGGCCGTTGCCGGGCGCGCCTCGTCCATGGGCAAAACGAACCCCGCCTGGCGTTGCCCGGCGATCGGTCGGGTGGCACTGCTCAGCTCGATCAGCCGTTCCGACTGCAATTGCCTCAGCAGTGCCCGCACGCTTTGCGCGTCGACCAACGCCTCGGCTTCCGGGCCTTGGCCGAGGTGGCGGGCCAGGGCCAGGGGCGAGTCGCGGTCCAGTTGTCGCCGAGCGATGGCGGCATAGTCCTCGCGCAAGCCGTCCCAATCGCCCTGGTCGGCGAAGAAGGCCAGCCAGTCCAGCACGGCGCCCCGCAGCGCACCGCGGGCCCTGGCCCCGGCTGTGGTCAGCTCGAGTTCGATGACCAGCACGGCCTGCCCGGCATGTTGATAGGCCAGGCGCACCTGCAAGGCCTGGCACCAGCCGCGGCGGCGCAGGCTGTCGAGCAGCCCGCCTTCGGCTTCATGGCCCAGCCAGGTAGCGAGGAATTCCAGGGTGCGGGTGAGGCCCGCCGGCTGTGCCTCCAGAACGAACCCCAGGCTCAGGCGCGGCATGCCCGCCGGCACCTGCAGCCGTAGGGCCCGGGCCCGCAGCGGCAACAGGCTCGGGGCACGGGTCTGGACCACGGCGGGAGCCGCCCGCAGCAGCGCCCCGTGCCGCTGCGCCAGCTCGCGCAACTCGGCCAGGGGCTGGGGACCGACCAGGACCAGGCTGAGCTGGCCGGCGTGATAAAAGCGCCGATGGAAGTCGCCCAGGGCCTGCTGGAAATCCGCCTGCTCCACCGGCAGGCTGTCGCGATGACCGGCATGAAAGGCCGCGAAGGGATGCCCCAGGGCGACGGCCTGGCCCAGGGCCGCATCGCAGAGGGTGTCGCGGTCCTGGCCGCGGGCCACGAACTCCGCCTGCAGCACCTCGCGTTCACGCAGCTGCGCAGCCGGGTCCAACAGGGGCGCCGCCAGCATGTCGCACAGCCGCGCCAACCCGCCCTCGAGCCGGGACGCAGGGACCTCGAAGAAATACTCGGTGCAGCGCTCGCGGGTGCTGGCGTTGACCTGGCCGGAGCAGGCCCGCACATAGGCCATCAGCCCATCCTCGACGGCGAAGCCAGCGCTGCCGAGAAACAGCAGGTGCTCGAGAAAATGCGCCAGCCCGGGATAGGCCGGCGGCGCATCATGGCTGCCCGCCCGAACCCGGACCCAGGCCGCCGCCCGGGGGCCGTCCGGAACCTGCAGCAGGCTGACCTCCAGCCCATTGGCCAGCCGTTCGACCAGGGGTTGGGACGGCTGGGGTGAGCGCGGCGTCGACATAAGGGCACAGGACCTGGCGGGTGTTTGCCCTAGCATCCGATGGGGGAACCCGTGCCGCAATCCTTCTTTGGCATTGATCGAGGCCAACTGATGCCCGTTCGGGACTCGGGTACACTGATATACATATGCCATTAATGGCGTTAATCGACAGGTCATGCGCCATGCCCGATTCCGGCCCTGAAATCAGCGATTTCATCACCGAACTCGATGCCGCCATCGAAGCGCACATGGACTGGACGCACCGCATTCTGCGCTGCGCCGTGCTGCGGACCACGCCTGGCGAGGATGTGCTGGCCCCAGCGGCCCACTGCCTCTGCCGTTTCGGGCGCTGGTTTAGCGCCAACCTCAAGCAGTTCGAGAAACTCGACAAGGCCAATGCTCGTCATTTACAGGTCGTGCACCAAGCCATGCACGATGCCACCCGCGTCATCTGTACCGACCTACTGGCCGGACAGCCGGGGCAAGAACGCGATCTGCTGATATTCGGAAAGAGCCAATCCGAACTGGTCCATCTGCTCACCGGGTTCAAGACCCACTTCGTGGCCGACCTGATGCAGCACGACCCGCTGACCGGACTGCCCCTGCGCCATGGCATCGAGGCGCAATTTCTGGACATCCAGAAAAACTGCAGGCGCACCCACAACCTGCTCTACCTGGTGATGATCGATGTCGATCACTTCAAAAGGGTCAACGATCGCTATGGTCATCCGGTTGGCGACCTGGCCCTGCGCCATCTGGCCGACACCCTGAAGCGCAACCTGCGCCCCAGCGAACCCCTGTACCGCTTCGGTGGCGAGGAATTTCTCCTGCTGCTGCAGTGCCGGAGCCCGGAAGCAGCCGCGGCGGCGGCGCGGCGCTTGCTCTATGCCGTACGCCATACGCCCGTACCACTGCAGTCCGAAGAGCCACTGCTCTTGACCGTGACCCTGGGCCTGGCCCAGGTGGCGGACGATGAGACCCTGACCTGCGCCGTCGAGCGCGCCGACCGGGCCCTCTATGCCGGCAAGAAGGCCGGACGCGACCGCTTCGAAGTGGCCCTGGACTGAGGCCAAAGCGCCAGATTTCGCGGAAGCGCATTTCGTAGGGTGCGCCGTGCGCACCGGGAGCTCACCAGGACGACGATGCTTCTACGAGTCCGAGTTTCGCCCGGGGGCTGCGCAGCCTTCAG
>DATDTH010000443.1:0-3492 GCA_035290985.1 Pseudomonas sp.
CAGTCCGTAGGGTGCGCTGCGCGCACCGCCATCGGGCAGCTGGACTCGGCGTTCCTATTGTTCTCGCGACCCTCTCTCATGCATGGGCGGGGGGCGCTGCTAGGCCGAGCGGAAGATAAAATACACCGCGCCGAGCAGGCACAGGCCCGCCCAGAGGTAGTCGAGCTTGAGCGGCTGCTGCATGTAATACAGGCTGAAGGGCACGAAGATCGCCAGGGTGATCACTTCCTGCATGATCTTCAGTTGCCCCAGGGACAGCTCGGTGTAGCCGATGCGGTTGGCCGGCACCATGATCAGGTACTCGCACAGGGCAATGCCCCAACTGACCAGGGCGGCGATGACCCAGGGCTTGCTGTTCATGGTCTTCAGGTGGCCGTACCAGGCGAAGGTCATAAACAGGTTGGACAGGCTGAGCAGGGCAGCGGTTTGCAGCCAGACCGGCATGGGGATACTCCTGAGCGATAAGGCGCGCAGCCTAACCGCGGTGCCTGGCGGCGACAAGTCCGTCAGGCGCCGTGTGACTGCCCATTCGCGGCCGGTCGGGGTAAGATTCCGCTCTTGTCGAGTCCCGAGAACCCCGCTGTCATGGAATGCCGTCCAGGGTGTGGCGCCTGCTGCATCGCCCCCTCCATCAGTTCCCCCCTGCCGGGCATGCCCCGGGGCAAGCCCGCGGGCGAGTGGTGCCTGCACCTGTCGTCCGAATACCAGTGCGCGTTGTTTGGTAAGCCGGAACGCCCCTTGGTCTGCGCGGCGTTCGGCGCCGATCCCGAGGTCTGCGGTGAAGATCGCCAGCAGGCGATCCGCTTGATCGGCTGGCTGGAGCAGGCGACGGCGATAGATCCATTGATGCATTAACGCCTGCGGGTCGGGTTTTCGAGCAGGGAGGAGAAAAATACCATGGGACGTATCATGAAGGGTCTATCACGGGTGGCGCTGCTCTTCGGCTTGGTCATGCTGCTGCCGATGGCGGTGCAGGCCGAGGAATGGACGCTGGCCAAGGACGAGGCGGGTATTCGCGTCTACCTCAAGGAAGTGCCGGGTTCGCGCTACAAGGCCTACCGAGGCGTGACCAGCATCCGGGCGGACATGGCCAGGGTGCGCGCGTTGCAGGAGGATGTCAGTGGCGCCTGTGCCTGGATTCACGAATGCCGCGAGCAGCGCCTGCTCAAGCATGCGGGAGACGAGAGCTGGACCTACACCCGCTTCGACACGCCTTGGCCGGTTACGCCGCGGGATTCGGTGCTGCATATCGTCAGTCGGCAAGCGGCCGATGGCAGCCTGACCCGGACCATGGAGGGCATGCCCGCCTACCTGCCCGAGGAGTCGGGCTTCATCCGGGTGAGCAAAGTCGAGGGCCTGTGGAAGCTGACGCCCAAGGGCGATGGGGTCGAGGTGATCTACGAGGCGCATACCGAGCCAGGTGGCAGCGTGCCGTCCTGGTTGGCCAACAGTTTCGTGGTGGATGCGCCCTATAACACCTTGGAAGCCTTGCGTCGGCTGGCCGAGCAGCCCTGACAGGGCATTGCAAAGGCCGGGTGTGTGGGGTTCTGGCGAGCCGCCGGAGTGCCCGCACCCGACAACCCATTCATGCCGGACAGTCCTGTTTACATGCGGGTTACGGGTTCAGCCTTGCCCGACAAGGCTTCGGCCGTGCGCGGTCATTCGGAGTTTAAAGACGCTGCCGTATTGCTCAACGAATAAGATGCGTGCGCCGGGTGTCCTTGCCGATCTCTCAATCAACTTCAATCATGGATGACTCTTATGAAAACCTTTCAGCTTGATGTCGAGCATTTTATCGAGGAGTTTCTCTGGAGAGGGACGCATTTTAATCTGCTCGCCGATAAGGACCTCGAGGCCGCTCTGTATGCATGCGAAGAGCTGAATGTGCATCATGAAAATGACGAGTTTTATAGCGTGCCGGCTGATTCATTATATCAACTCCCACAGTCGATCCTGCTTTTCGGTCACTCGACGTCGCTGGTGTCTGTAATGCTGGGTAATGTGTTCCTGGTGTTTCGCGGGCGTCTAGCGGAGTCGTTTGCGAGCGAATTATCGCTTACCTTTGATGACCTGGATGAAATTCCAAGGCCCTGCGGCCTGGCCGGTTTGCTTGATGTGTATGTCGAGACCGCAGAGGGTCGTTACGAGGTGGTCGCGGATGAGGATATAGAGCGACTGATGGCTGATGGCAGCGTTTACGACACCCTTTATTGTCGCGACGAAGAAGTGCCGGATGGCATTATGTTCAAGCAGCGCCAGTTGATCGCTTATGAGTCCAGTCGCTTTCCGGGTTTCACCCTGCTAGGCACACAGCATGCCGCGCGACTGAGCAGTGAGGCTCAGGCGCAGTTTTCGCGTATGGCCGAAGAGGATGCAAGGAAGCAGCAGCTTGCACGGGCGACTATCGATGCCGAGATTAATTGTTCGGCGGACGAAAATAAAATAAATGCCCTTATGCGGTCCTCTGATTCGCCTGAGCCAGGTGATGCATTCCTGATTCGACGGCGGCAAAGGTTTCTCACTGAGGACTTTGCAAGGGCACGTGAGTCAGAGTTGGAAAAAAGCATTGAGCGTTCGAGTGGTTTCGCACCCAACACTAACTCAGAGGCACACGAAGCAGTATGTGCTGCCCAGGATTCGGTGGTCAGCCACCACGCTCTATTCCTCCTCCGTTTTACCGCTGGAGCAGACCCGCTTGATCTGCGCGATCAGCTGGAGCGCATCATTGCTGCCTATGAACACTTGCAAAAGTCTCTGGCTCAATACGAGCAGGTTTCAAATACTGCTCCGCTGGCAATAGGCGACCTGGCTGACGAATACGAAGACTTTATGCAAATTATAGGGCTGTGCATCTTGCTGCAGCGCCCAGACCTGCTTAAGCGCTTCGCCGCACTCTTCGATAACGCAGGCTATCGCGGCCAGGACACGCTCTACGAAGACTTGCTCAGCCACTACTTGCCGAATCGGGCTGATCTGGACGAGTGGTTTCATGCCGCCTATACGCCATTGATTCACGCCATGTACGCAACCAGCAAAGAACAAGCCACTCAGTTACTCAAACAATACTGTGATGACTGGTATCCGGCTTTTGAAGAGGCGCTTTGGCACGATGCGCACCTCGATATCGGCGGGAATGGCGGCAATTACCAGGGTTACTGGGCCTTCGAAGCCGGAGCTGTGGCTTTGCTCTATGGCATCGATGACAGCGAAATCGACCATATGGTCTACCCCAAGGACTTGGTCGCTTACGCCCGTTGCGTTGGGTGATCGGCTGAAATGGCTGCGGCAGCGGGGTGCGGCGGGGCACCGGCCTGTCAGGGGACTGGCAGTCGCCAGGCGGCGGGCAAGGGGTCAGGGCTATGCATTGGTGTCGTTTATTCCAACGCCCTGCGCCGCGCGACCGCGCGGAGGGAATCCAACTGCCATAAAAAAACCGCCCGAGGGCGGTTTATTCAGTCAGCGCCAGGCGCTTACTTGCGCTGGTCCAGCGGC
>DATDTH010000444.1:0-13361 GCA_035290985.1 Pseudomonas sp.
AAACAGTTGCATGCCGCCAAAGCACACCAGGCTGGAGTGGCCGGCAAAGGTGCCGCTGCTCAACTGCTGGACCTCACTGGCCCAGCCCAGTGGAGTCGCGCCATAGTCATCGACGTCATGCAGTACGGCAACGCTGACCGCGACGGGATCGGTCGCGCTCAAGGGCGTAGGGGTGCTGAAGCCACCGCTGGTGTTCACTGACAACCTCCTCAGACAACATGGGGTTTCCGCCGCTTATCCCATGCGGCGCGCATCACAACCACTCCTGTTATCGCCCAGCGTGCGGAAGGTCCACTCACGATCGACTCACGCAGACTAGGCCATGGCAGCGGCCGCCGTTAGCCAATAAACGCAATTTACAGGATGCGGATATTGGCTAACGCCTCGCTGGGCATCGAACTGACAATGCGGCCATCAGGCTATACCCGTTTGCCGAGGGTGCCGATGACCCGTGCGGGCGTTGCCCTGGCACGGCTTACACCAGCCCCTGGGCCTACTCCCGGTAAAGACTGAACAGGATAGCGGCAATGTCGAGCAGAGATATGATGATTTATGCGGCCGTTTCGTCCCTGGTCTGGGTTGGGTTTTATTACGGTTACCGCTTTCTCAAGTTGAAAAACGACATGTTGGGCTACGAGTGGTTCTTTCTGGCCGTGTCTGCAGTCAATGTGATTTTTGATAAGGCTGGGGTGTTTGGGTTTTCCGTCTATGTCTGGCATTACCTGGACACGTTTTCAAAATTGTTTGGTGTCACCGTGATCGGTGCCATCGGCTTGATGAAGGTGACGCATAACTTTGAACTGTCCAAGGGGAAGGAGGTTCTGGTGTTTGTGGTCGCGCTGGTGCTCAGTTACGGTTTTGAAACGCTGGACTTTATGCGGGCGGCATTGCCGGTCGCCTCGCTGTTGGCGGCCGTGCTTTTTTTGCTCTTCTGCAGTTATATCGTGCAGCAGGCATTTAAATACCAGCTGATCCTGCACGGCTGGTTGATGATTGTGCTTATTGTCCTGAACCTGTTTGTCGCGGCCCTTCAAGACTTTATGGTTCTGCCCAACGAAGACACGGCGGTTTTTTTCAATAAGTGGGTGATTGAAACCCTGGCGTGGTCGTTGATTTTTACGGAGATTTTCTATGTGTATCGCGACTTGGCGCGCAAGAAAGGTATGGGTGTAGGCCTGTAGCCAACTTGAATAGCTTATAGCTCTCTGGATGATATAAATATGTTCAAACGTTTAGCGCGCTATTGCATGCTGGGCACTGCGCTGCAGCTGCCCTTGGCACTGGCCGATATCCCCGTGGAGCAGGCCAGGGTCGAAACCCTGGCAGCCCATGAGGGGCAGCATTGGTTCTGGGTATGGGGCAATCGAGCGCCGACGCAGATCGATGGTCGAGCCTTTTTGTTCGATGACAGCGGCAAGATGCTGGGCCAGCTCGATACCGGCTACTGGTTCAACAGCCTGCTGCCCGCGCAATCACGCAATGAATTGTTTTCCGTCGAAACCTATTTCAGTCGCGGCACCCGTGGCACGCGCAGCGATATGGTGACGGTCTATGACCCCTTGACCCTCGCGCCCAAACGGGAAATCCCGATTCCGTCCAAGCGCATCAACGCCCTGGGCAATACCGGCCTGAGTGTGTTGTCGGACGACGAGCGTTTTCTCCTGGTGCTCAATTTCACCCCGGCGCAGTCCATCAGCATCGTCGATCTGGATGCCGACCGCTTTGTGAGCGAGGTGGAAACCCCCGGCTGCGCGTCGATCTACCCGGCCGGCAAGCGTGACTTCTATGCCATTTGTGGCGACGGCGGTTTTCTTCACCTGCGCCTGGGTGAACAAGGTCAGGTACTGCTCAAGCAGCGCAGCAAGCCGGTATTCGATCCGCTCGAGGACTTGCTGTCCACGGAGGCCTCACGCATAGGGGACACCTGGTACTTCGTCTCTCGGCAAAGCCAGGTGTATGCCATTGAGATGGGCCCCGATCAGTTGCGCCTGTCCCGGCAGTGGTCGTTGCTTAGCGCGGATGAGCGTGAGGACGATTGGCGCATGAGCGGCATTCAGCACACCGCCGTACATGCCGCGAGTGGCCGATTGTTCGTGCTGATGCATCAAGGCGGGCCAGACAGCTTTCAGGAGCCGGGCACCGAAGTCTGGGTCTTCGATGCGCACAAGGGCGAAAAAATCCAGACCATCGAACTGGCTGAGCTGAGCATTGCTATCGGGGTCAGTCCTGGCGTCCAGCCGCGTCTTTACAGCGTGGACTGGGTGCTGCCGATGCCCTGGCTGGCTGGTGCCTGGATTTATTTCAGCGAGGGCCAGGATGGCGTGCTGCGTCGTCTGCAGCAGGACATCAATCTTTACGATGTCGAGAGCGGCGCGCACCTGCGCCGCATAACCGGGCTGCCTTATGGCTACCTGAATATGGTGCTGCCATGGTGATCAACCTGCTTAGCGAACCGGTCTGGTTGACCGCCATACGTCTTGGCCTGGCCCTGCTACTGGGGGCCGCAGGGGTGCACAAATTACGCGACAAGCCTGGGTTCACGATGGTGTTGCAGAGCTATGGCCTGCTGCCACAAGGGCTGATTCGTCCAGTCGCCTTGTTGTTGCCGTGGCTTGAGATAGGCGCCGCCGCCGGCTTGTTAGTGGCTTTCCGGCAGCCCGTCTTCGTATGGCTCGCGGCGGCGTTGCTGCTGACCTATGGGGCTGCAATGGCGCAGAGCCTAGTGCGGGGCCGGCGCATCGCCGACTGCGGTTGCCAAGCGGGCGCCCAGCGCCAGGCAGTCAGCTGGCCATTGGTTTGGCGCAACCTGATTCTCCTGCTGCTCGCCCTGAATCTGCTGCTGCCGCCGAGCGGCCGAATCCTGGTTTTCTACGATTGGCTGGTGATCGGCTGCGTGCTGCTCAGCGGCAGTGTCTTCTACCTTCTGGCCAATACTCTGATTGCCAACCGCAACTCTGCCCGAGAGCTCTCCCTATGATCGAAGCCCTGATTGTTTCCAATAGCCTCGCCTGGTTGGCCATCCTCGGTTTGCTGGTGACGGTGCTGGCCCTGACCCGACAAATAGGCCTGCTGCACGAGCGCATCCGACCGGTCGGGGCGCTGTCGCTGGGCAAGGTGATCAAGGCCGGCGATGAGGCGCCCGTCTTCACGCTACCGAGCCTGACCGGCGGTGCGCTGAGCCTGGCGGGCGTCAATGCGGATGGACTGTCGACGCTGCTGTTCTTCCTTTCGCCGACCTGCCCGGTGTGCAAGACCTTGTTGCCGGTGCTCAAGTCGGCCCAGGCCAAGGAGCGTGCCTGGTTGCGCGTGGTCCTGGCCAGTGATGGTGACGAAGGCGAACAGTTGGCCTTCATTCGGCGTGAGGGGCTCGATGGCTTCCCCTATGTGCTCTCGCCCGAGGTTGGCATGGCTTACCAGATCGGCAAGCTGCCCTATGGGCTGTTGATCGATGCCCAGGGCAAGGTGACCGCACACGGCCTGATCAATACCCGCGAACATCTGGAAAGCCTGTTCGAAGCGAAAAGCCTTGGCTACGCCACGGTTCAACAATTTCATGCGGCCCATGGCTGAGTTGTCTGGCATACGCATCGAGGGCAATGACGATGGAAAACAATTGGCTCGATCGAGTAACCGAAAACCTGACTCGGCAGAGCGCTCGCAGCACGTCGCGTCGTGGCTTTCTTGGCGGCCTGGGCACGCTGCTGATAGGTGCGGGCGCCTTTACCCTGCTGCCGGTCTATCGCGACGGTGCCTTTGCGTCCACCGGCCTTACTGAAGAAGGCGATCCCAATAGCTGCGACTACTGGCGACACTGTGCAATCGACGGCTTTCTCTGTGGCTGTTGTGGTGGCACGACGAGCAGCTGCCCGCCGGGCACTGTGAAGTCGGACATCACCTGGATCGGTACCTGCCGCAACCCCACGGACGGCAAGGACTACGTCATTTCCTACAACGACTGTTGTGGCAAAAGTAATTGTGGGCGCTGCATCTGCCAGCGCGATCAGGGCGACACGCCGATCTATCGGCCGCAGAGCTCGAACGATCTCAATTGGTGTACCGGCAGCCAGGCGAATGTGCCTTATCACTGCTCGCTGTCGGTGGTGATCGGGGTGAAGGAACGATGATCCGGGCAGTGGCACTGGGCTGTCTCCTGAGCGGCAGCGGCAGTTGGGCGACCGAACCGGCTCAGGTCGACTACATGCTCAATTGTCAGGGGTGCCATCTGCCAGATGGAAGCGGTTTTCCCGCACGTCAGGTGCCGGATTTGCGTAATCAGATGGGGCGTTTTCTCAGCGTGCCGGGCGGTCGCGAGTACCTGGTGCAGGTGCCGGGCACGGCCCAGACCGCGCTGCCCGATGCAGACCTGGCACGCTTGCTGAACTGGATGCTCAGCCGTTTCAGTGCGGGCCAGCTACCGGCGGATTTTCAACCCTATACCGCTGGCGAAGTAGGCAGCTTGCGCCAGCATCCCCTGGCCAGCCCATCGGTCGTGCAAGCGCAACTGCTCGAACAGATTGAACAGATCCAGCCGCGCGAACACCTTCAGCCCAGTGGAGCTTCCGCAGATGAAGCAGATGAAGCAGATGAATAAAATGAACAGCATTGCCTTACCGTTTCTGGCCTCACTCGTTCTGGCTTCACTCGCCACCCAGGCGGAGGAAGCGCCCGTTGCCGCACTAAGTGCAACCTGTGCGGCGTGCCACGGCGTAGAAGGTCAGGGTAGTCAGGCTGTGGGCGCACCGCGCCTGGCGGGGCAGAACGAACAGTATCTGGCGCGTCAGCTGCTGAACTTCAAAGCCGGCCGGCGCGGCTATGCCCAACAGGATGAAGCGGGGCAGCGCATGCGGGCGATGACCACGGGCCTCAGCGAAGAGCAGCTTTCCAGCCTGGCCGCGTATTACGCCGGTCTGCAACTGGCCAAGGCGCCACAGCCCAACAGCGCCACTGCCAAGGCTGGCGCACCCCGCTATCAGGATACCTGCGCGGTTTGCCACGGCCAGTTTGCCCAGGGTTACGCCCACCTGCAGGCGCCTAATTTACGAATTCTTGATGGCTGGTATATCGCTCAGCAACTGAACAGTTACGCCCAGGGGTGGCGGGGGGGCGATGAGTATTCCGATATCCAGGGCAAGTGGATGCAAGCCATTGCTACCCAGATCAATAACGAAGAGCGGCAAGCCGTGGTCGACTTTATCGAAACCCTGGGTGTCGAGCACAAGTAAGGCCATGCAGTTCGTAGGATGGGTTGAGCGTAGCAATACCCATGGCTTGCGGACCGTAGGTCGGGTTAGCGAAGCGTAACCCGACAACGATGCTGTCGGGTTAGCAAAACGTAACCCGACCTACAAAGGCGTATGCGCTGCTCACCGCGCAATGCCCCTTGCTCATGGCGCCGCAAGACGGTATCTACGAAAATTGCCCCCTACACCCGACCGGTTAGCGCCGAGCGCGCAGGGCACGCCAGGCGCTGAGCAGGATCAACCCGAACAGCAGCGTGATGCTGAGCAGGGTCCAGCTGGTAAAGGGCAGGCCCAGGATGCGGTAGTCGTTCTGCCCGCAGACGCCGGCGCTCATAAACACCTCGGGCAGGTACTCATGCAGGGGCAGCTGGAAGGCATAGAAGGGGAAGGGCGAGCAGCTAAAGCTTTCCAGCACGCCGGTCTCGATCAGCACCAGATGAATGTTGTCATACAGCGCCATGCCCCCCGCCGCCAGCAGGAGCGGCCAGAACAGCAGGGTCAACCAGCGTTGGCCGATCGCCTCGGCCGCCAGGATCAGCAGGCTGACAACCCCGCCACAGAGTAGCCACAGGCGGATCTGCACGCAGAGCGTGCAAGGCTCCCAGCCGAATTGGTGTTGCATCAACAAGGCGCCGCCGAGCATGGCGAAACAGGCGGCTGCGATCAGGGCGAGCAGCGGGAGAGGGGATGGCTGGCGAATCATATAAGTCTCCGAGAAGGTCTGACGCAAGCTTAAAGCATCCGGGACGCCAATGCTTTTAGCTCCCCTCGCCCATTTATGGGAGAGGGGCTAACGGCTTTGCGCCCAGGTTGGGTTTTGGCCGTTCTTGTGTTCCTGGCTGGCCGTTTGAGACCTCATACGCCACGCGCCGCTGCTTTAGTGTGGCGCTATCGAGATGAGCAAAGGCTCGGAGGGACTATGCAGGCAGGGCGAAGCGGGGGCCGGAGATCGGCGGGTGTCTGGCGCAGCCGGGCCATTGCGCTGGGGCTGTGCGTGCTGCTGGCGGGCTGTGGTGGCGAGGATTCGCCGCAGGCGCAAGCGGGCGCAGCGCAGCATGTGCCGGAGGATGCGGCGCTGGCGCAGCTGTATGGCGCCAGCTGTCGGCAGTGCCATGCCAACCCGGCTGCCGGCGCACCCTTGACGGGCGATACCCTGGCCTGGGCGCCGCGTCTGGAGAAGGGCATGGATACGCTGCTGGATCACAGTATCAATGGCTTCCAGGGCATGCCGCCGCTGGGGCTGTGCATGCAGTGCACGGAACAGGATTTCCAGGCGCTGATCGCGTTCATGTCGGCCATGCCGAAGCCCGCGGAGGGTCATTGATATGGCGCAGCCGTTCACTCGTCGTCAGCTGCTGCAACGCGCCAGCCTGCTGGGCGCCTGCCTGGCGTTGCCGCCCGGCTCGCTCTGGGCCGCGGCGGCGCAAACGCCGCGCCCCATACCCTGGCGCAACTGGTCGGGTGTGCAGAGCTGTCTACCGCTGGAACGCTTGGCGCCAAAGAACCTGGACGAGTTGGTGCAGATCATCCGTCGGGCAGCGGGCAAGATCCGCCCGGTCGGCTCGGGGCATTCCTTCAGTGCGCTGGTGCCCACCGACTATACCCTGTTGTCGTTGAGCCACTTCTCCGGGTTGCTGAGCCATGACGCGCCGAGGCTGCAGGCGGAGTTCGGCGGCGGCACGTCGATGTCGACCATGGGCGCGCCGCTTCGGGAAGTCGGCCAGGCGCTGGTCAACATGGCCGACATCGACTATCAGACGCTGGCCGGGGCGATCGCCACCTCGACCCATGGCACGGGCATAGGTTTCGGCTCCTATTCCTCCCATGTGTGCGGCCTGCAACTGGTCAGCGCCGCCGGTGAGGTGCTCGACTGCAGCCGCGAGCACCATCCCGAGCTGTTCGCCGCCGCGCGTGTCTCACTCGGCGCGCTGGGCGTGGTGACGCGCGTGCGGATGCAGAACCGCGCGGCTTTCCGGCTGCGCGAGCGCCAGTGGATCGCCAAGACCGAAGAGTTGCTGGAGGACATCGAGAACCTCAAGCGCGACAACCAGCACTGGGAGATGTTGGTGGTGACGCATTCCGACTACGCCCTGGCGGTCGCGCTGAACGAGACCGAGGACCCGAGCACGCCTCCGGTGCCGGCGGACGAGGAGGGCGGCAACGGCTTTATCGGGCTGATCGAGGGGTTGGACAAGCACCTGAACGACTCCCCCGATCTGCGCCGCAGCCTGCTGAACAACATGCGCCATCTGGCCAGCTTCGAGGACCGGGTGGAGGCTTCCTACGAGATCTTCGCCAATGTGCGCAACGTGCGCTTCAACGAGATGGAGTACTCGGTGCCGGCCGAGCAGGGCCCGGCCTGTCTGCGCGAGATCCTCAAGCGCATCGACGACGGCAATCTGCGCACCTGGATGCCCATCGAGTATCGCTACGTCAAGGCCGATGACATTCCCCTGAGCATGTTCGAGGGGCGCGATAGCTGTGCGATTTCGATCCACCAGCACCATACGATGGATCATCGCGACTTCTTCGCCGCGATCGAGCCGATCTTCTGGAAGTACCAGGGGCGGCCGCACTGGGGCAAGTTGCACAGCCTGGGCGCGCGCCAGCTGGCGGCCTTGTATCCGCGCTGGAAAGCGTTCACCGAGCTGCGCCAGGCGCTGGACCCTCAAGGGCGCTTCATCAATGCACACCTGGCCGGCCTGTTCGGCCTCCCCATCGGTTAAGGACTCGGATCTCTTGATCGTCGGCCATGCGTCGTTAAAACCAGGCTCGGACTGCTCATTTACACCTCGTAAACTCCGCGTCCTCGCCTGTCTTTGCCTCGCCTGGCTCTAGCTCAAAAGATCCGAAACAGCTTTAAAGGAGACGCAATGAAGCGACGTACACTCGTGCTGGCCGGTCTGGGTGCCGGCGGACTACTGGCCGCCGCCTGGTTGCGGCCGCGTGATCAGGGCCAGCCACACGACGCCTATTTCCAGGCGCTGAACCAGGAACTCAAGGCTCATGGGCCGATGCGTCCGGCGCTGCTGATCGACCTCGACCGGCTCGACCAGAATATCGAGGTGGTGCGCCAGTTTCTCGCGCGCAGCGGCAAGCAGTTGCGCCTGGTGGAAAAATCCCTGCCGGCACCCGGTCTATTGCGCTACATCGCTGAGCGCATCGGCACCCAGCGGCTGATGTCCTTCCATCAGCCCTTTCTCAATCACGATGCGCGCTTGTTTCCCGAGGCCGACATCCTGCTCGGCAAGCCGTTGCCGGTGCGCTCGGCCCAGCTGTTCTACGAGCGGCACAGCGGCCCTTTCGATCCGGCCCGGCAGTTGCAGTGGCTGATCGACACCCCCGAACGCCTGCAGCAGTACCTGGCGCTGGCCCGGGGGCTGGGTACGCGGCTGCGCATCAACATCGAGCTGGACGTGGGGCTGCACCGTGGCGGCGTGGGCGATACCCAGACGCTGGGGGCGTTGTTGCAGCTGATCGCGGACAACCCGCAGCACCTGGAATTTTCAGGCTTCATGGGCTACGACCCCTTCGTCGGCATGAACCTGCCGGAACTGCTCGGCACCCAGGACGAACTGCTGGGCAAGGTGATGGCGCTGTACCAGGGCCATGTGGACTTCACGCGCCAGCGCTTCCCGGCCCTGTGGCGCGAGGGCCTGACCCTGAACACCGCCGGCAGCCCCAGCTACCGGGCCCATGAGTGGGAGTCGCTGAGCAGCGAGGTGGCGATCGGCACCGGCCTGCTCAAGCCCAGCCACTACGACCTGCCGTCGCTGCAAGCGCATGTGCCGGCCGTCTATATCGCCACGCCGGTGCTCAAGCGCACGGGGGCGCTGCGCATCCCGGCGCTGGATGAGCAGTCCCGGCTGTTCGCCTGGTGGGACGTCAACCAGCGCGAAACCTTCTTCATCTATGGCGGCAACTGGCAGGCCGACCTGGCCTCGCCCGCCGGGCTGCAGTTGAGCGGCCTGTATGGGCGCAGCTCGAACCAGGAGCTGGTCAACGGCTCGCCCGCGGTGCGCTTGGCGGTGGACGACCAGGTCTTCCTGCGGCCGACCCAGAGCGAATCGGTGTTGCTGCAGTTCGGTGACCTGCTGGCCGTGCGCGGCGGCAAGCTAGTCGAGCGCTGGCCGGTGTATCAGGACTCCTGAGCGATACGCTGCTTCGCCGTGCGCGGGGTCACGCCGGTCCAGCGCTTGAAGGCGCGGCGGAAGTTGCGCACGTCGCTGAAGCCGGTCTCGACGGCCACGTCTATCAGCCGACTGTCGCGGTGGCTGAGCAGGGCCAGGGCCTTGGCCCGGCGCACGGCGTCGACTATGCCGTGGTAGGACAGCCCAGCCTCGTCGATGCGCCGGCGCAGGGTGCGCTCGCCGAGGTTGAGCTGCTGCGCCAACTCGGCCAGCGGCGGCGGGTTGCACAGGCTTTTGCGCACTTCGCGCTGGATGGTCTCGATCAGGTCGGAGCTGCCCTGGTCTTCCAAGCGCGCGCTGTCCAGCAGTTCGGCCATTTCCGCGGCGACATAGTGGTCGCGGGTCGGCAGCGGCAGCTGCAGCCAGCGCGCATCGAACTGGATCAGGTTGTGCCCGGCGCCGAACTTCACCGGGCACTGGAAGACCTCCGTGTAGCGCTGACCATGGGACGGGCGCGGGTACTCCAGCTCGATGCGGTCGATGGTCAGGTCCTGGCCGGACAGGTGGCGAACGATGGCCAGGGCACTGGCGAAGGCTTCCTCCAGGTAGAACACCGCCACCTCAGGGTCGAAGAAACGGGCGCTGGCCAGCACCCGGCAGCGATCACCCTGCAGTTGCAGCTCACAGTCGAGCAGGGCGCCGGTGTGACGCTGATAGCGGATGGCCAGGTCGAGCGCCTCGCCCAGGGTCGGGCTGGCCAGCATGGCCATGCCGACCAGGCCCCAGGACACGGCGGTCTGCCGGCTGCCGACGGCCAGACCCAGGCCGCTGTCGCCGAGGCTGTGCAGGGCGCGGCGCACCAGCAGAAAGCTTTGCCGGTAGGACAGGCGATAGTCGGATTTCTTCAGGTCCTCCGGCTCGAAGCCCAGGCCGCGGCAGAGCAGGGCCGGGTCGCGGCCGAGGGCGGCGACGTGCTGCAGCAGGAAGCGGGAAATCTGCGGCGGGGCCGAGGCCTCCGAGTAACGCGGATCGGCGATGGGTTTCATGGACGCGCTCCGGCAGGAGGTCACTATCGGGCGGCAAGCGCCTGTTCTTATTGTTGTGACGGCGCCTCTGCGTGCACCGCTGTGCATAGTTAGCACGGCGCCGGTGCGCGGCGCCATAGGCCCTTGCGCGCCGGGAACCGTGAATACACGGACCGCGCGCCGGGGGCGGTGGGCGTGCGGTGTGTGACGGTTTGATGGTGAGGGGCCCTTTCGGCGTCGCTTTTTGTCCACTTCGGCCCCATGGAGGTTTTCGCAAGTCGGCTAGTTTCGCTTCACGATCGCTTTCTGGGGGACGGCAGCATGTCGCATAACAAAAGCAAGATGGCGCTGGCAGTTGGATTGGGGTTCTGGGGGATGCAGGCCCAGGCCTTCGAGATAGAGACCGGGCCCAATCTCACCACCTCGTTGGAGAGCGTCGCCGAGTTCACCTCGGTGTACCGCACCAGTTCGCCCGAGCGCATCGAGCGCGGCGGGCAGAACATCTTCACCAACAACAACGATGGCAGCGAGTATTACGATACCGGCTTCGTCTCCAACGAATTCAAGCTGACCTCGGAGCTGCACGTGCGCACCGAACAGGACGGCCTGTTCATGCGCGGCACCGCCTGGTACGACACCCAGATCATGGATCACGACCCCAGCGGCGATGGCTTCGCGACCCACAACACCGACAGCGACGAGCGCTATCCCTCGGACCTGAAGAACCGTGCCGGCCGCCGTGCGCGTCTGCTCGACGCCTACCTCTACACCAACCGCTACATCGGCGAGATGCCGGTCAGCCTGCGTTTCGGCCGCCAGGTGATCAACTGGGGCGAGGGCATCTACTACGCCGATGGCCTCAACGTGATCAACCCGGTGGACATCGGCCGGGTGGTGCTGCCCAATGCCAGCCTCAAGGACGCCCTGCTGCCGACCAATATGGTCTCGGCCCAGCTCGGCCTGACCGACGCGCTCAACGTCGAGGGCTTCTATGGCCTGGAGTGGAAGGGCCACGAGCTGATTCCCACCGGCGCCTTCCTCAACAACCAGGACTACTTCGGCAAGGGCAGCAACGGCGTGCTGGTCGACCTGCGCAACGAACTGGGCCCGCTGGCCGAGCTGGTGCCGGGGCTCAACGGCGAGAACGGCATAGTCGCCGGTGCCCGCTACGGCCGCGAGCATGATGCCCGCGACGACGGCCAGTTCGGCATGGCCCTGCGCTACATGGTGGAGGAGTGGAACAACACCGAGTTCAGCCTCTACTACCTCAACTACCACAGCAAGACGCCCTTCCTGCGCATTCAGAAGGGCCAGTCCATGGCCTGCAGCGCCGGCAGTGGTGGCCGCTTCAGCGACCTGTGCAGCCTGGCCCAACTGCTCGACCCGGCCTCGGTGCCGCTGGTGGACGGCCTGGCCCTGCTCGACAGCACCGACTACGACTTCGTCTACCCCGAGGACATCCGCCTGTTCGGCCTCAGCGTGTCCGGCACGCTCGGGGATACCAGCATCGCCGGCGAGCTGACCTACCGACCCAACGCACCGCTGGAACCCTCGATGATCTACGAGCTGGAGACACTCTCCGAAGGCGCCCTGGGCGGCGGCGGGGCCAGTGGCGGCAGCATCGACCTCGGCGAGTTCGGCGATGGCTCGGCCAACGACCCGCGGCGCAGCATCGACCTGTACAAGCGCCACGAGCTCTACACCGGTTCGGTCTCGACCCTTCACACCTTCGGCCCCACCGCCGGCCTGGACGACCTGCTGATGCTCGCCGAGGTGGCCTTCAACCATGTGCCGGGCAGCCTGCTGGATACGGTCAACTACGACTACCTGGATGCCTTCGCCTGGGGCTACACGGTGAACTTCTCCGGGTTGATCCAGGATGTGCAGCCCAATCTCGACCTGCTGCCGGGGCTGACCTTCCGCCAGGACGTGTCCGGCACCTCGCCTTCGCTCAACGAGAACTTCGTCCAGGGGCGCAAGTCCGCCACCCTCGAACTGGGTGCCAAGTACGGCCAGACACTTGCTGGCAAGCTGGCCTACACCTCGTTCTGGGGCGCGCGCAAGGACAACGCACTGATCGATCGCGACCACGTCGCCCTCAACGTCTCCTACTCCTTCTGACGGCGGAAATCACCATGACCCGAACAGCTTTGCGTGCCACCACCGTCCTGCTCACCCTCGGCCTGCTGCTGCCGCAGGCCATCCAGGCCCAGGTGAGTGCCGAACAGGCGGCGCAGCTCGATACCTCCCTCACCCCCTTCGGCGGCGAACGCCAGGGCGATGCGGCCAAGGGCATTCCGCAGTGGGGTGCCGGTCTGCAGGCGCCGGCCGGCTATGGCGGCGCGGGTAGTTTTCATGTCGACCCCTATGCCGACGAGCAGCCACTGCGGGTAATCGATGCGCAGAACATGCAGGCCGATGCGGCCAATCTCAGCGAGGGGGTCAAGGCGCTGCTCAAGGCCTATCCGCAGACGTTCAAGCTGCCGGTCTACCCCAGCCACCGCAATTTCGCCGCACCCAGCGAGATCATCGCCAACACCCGGCATAACGCCGAGCAGGCGAGCCTGGCCGAGGGGGGCACCGGTCTGGTCAATGCCTTCGCCGGTGTTCCCTTCCCGATTCCGGCGGACGGTCGCGAGGCGATCTGGAACCATATCGCTCGCTGGCAGGGGCGCTACCAGGACGAGGTGTCGGTGACCGCCCAGGTCACCCCCAGCGGTAGCTACTCGATCCTGCGCGAGCGCATCCAGCTGCTCTCCAACTACTACAACCCGAAGAAGGACGCCGGCAGCCTCGACAACATCCTCTACTTCTTCGCCAGCGAGCTGCTGCCGCCCTCGCGCGACGTGGGGCGTTCGCTGCTGGTGCACGAGACCATCGACCAGATCGCCGAGCCGCGTTCGGCGTGGATCTACAACCCCGGCCAGCGCCGCGTGCGCCGAGCCCCGACCCTGGCCTACGACACG
>DATDTH010000445.1:0-2216 GCA_035290985.1 Pseudomonas sp.
GACCTTCCACGAGTATTTCGGCATCGCCTACGCCTCGATCAACAAGGTGATCTTCCTCTACCTGATCGCCCTGGTGCTGGTGCTACTGACCCTGTTCGTGATCAACCGCCTGTTGCGCATGCCGATCGGCCGCGCCTGGGAAGCCCTGCGCGAGGACGAGATCGCCTGCCGCGCCCTGGGCATGAACCCCACCGTGATCAAGCTCTCGGCCTTCACCCTGGGCGCGACCTTCGCCGGTTTCGCCGGCAGCTTCTTCGCCGCGCGCCAGGGCTTGGTGACCCCGGAGTCCTTCACCTTCATCGAGTCGGCGATCATCCTCGCCATCGTGGTGCTGGGCGGCATGGGCTCGCAACTGGGCATCATTTTGGCCGCGGTGGTGATGATCCTGCTGCCGGAGCTGATGCGCGACTTTAGCGAGTACCGCATGCTGATGTTCGGCGCCCTGATGGTGCTGATGATGATCTGGCGTCCGCAAGGTCTGCTGCCCATGCAGCGCCCCCACCTGGAGCTGAAATCATGAGCCGCCCGATTCTCGAAGTAAGCGGCCTGTGCATGCGGTTCGGCGGCCTGCTGGCCGTGAACAACGTCGCCCTGACCGTGCAGCGCAAGCAAGTGGTGTCGATGATCGGCCCGAATGGCGCCGGCAAGACCACGGTATTCAACTGCCTGACCGGCTTCTACCAGCCCACCGGCGGCGTGATCCTGCTCGACGACGAGCCGGTCCAGCACCTGCCGGGGCACAAGATCGCCCGCAAGGGCGTGGTGCGGACCTTCCAGAACGTGCGCCTGTTCAAGGACATGACCGCCATCGAAAACCTGCTGGTGGCCCAGCACCGCCACCTCAACACCAACTTCCTCGCCGGCCTGTTCAAGACCCCGGCCTTCCGCCGCAGCGAGCAGACGGCCATGGAGTACGCGGCGCACTGGCTGGAGCAGGTCAACCTGACCGAATTCGCCAACCGCCCGGCCGGCACCCTTGCCTACGGCCAGCAGCGCCGCCTGGAAATCGCCCGCTGCATGATGACCCGACCACGCATCCTGATGCTCGACGAGCCGGCGGCCGGTCTCAACCCCAGGGAAACCGAAGACCTCAAGGCGCTGATCGGCCTGCTGCGCGACCAGCATGACGTCACCGTGCTGCTGATCGAGCACGACATGAAACTGGTCATGAGCATCTCCGACCTTATCTATGTGATCAACCAGGGCACCCCCCTGGCGAACGGCACGCCGGAGCAGATCCGCGACAACCCGGACGTGATCAAAGCCTATCTGGGGGAGGCGTAACCATGTTGTCTTTCGAAAACGTATCCACCTTCTACGGCAAGATCCAGGCGTTGCACGGCGTCACGATAGACGTGAAGCAAGGCGAGATCGTTACCCTGATCGGCGCCAACGGCGCAGGCAAGTCGACCCTGCTGATGACCCTCTGCGGCTCGCCGCGGGCGGCCAGCGGCAGCATTCGCTACCTGGGCGAGGAACTGGTCGGCCAGGACTCCTGCGACATCATGCGCAAGAGCATCGCGGTGGTGCCCGAGGGCCGCCGCGTGTTCGCCCGACTGACCGTGGAAGAGAACCTGGCCATGGGCGGTTTCTTCGGCACCAAGGCCGATAACCAGGAGCAGATGGACAAGGTCCTGCACCTGTTCCCGCGCCTGAAGGAGCGCTTCGCCCAACGGGCCGGCACCATGTCCGGCGGCGAACAGCAGATGCTCGCCATCGGCCGCGCGTTGATGAGCAAACCCAAGCTGCTGCTGCTCGACGAGCCGTCCCTGGGCCTGGCGCCGATCATCATCCAGCAGATCTTCGACATCATCGAACAGCTGCGCAAGGACGGGGTGACGGTGTTCCTGGTCGAGCAGAACGCCAACCAGGCGCTCAAGCTGGCCGACCGCGCCTACGTGCTGGAGAACGGCCGGATCGTCATGCAGGGCAGCGGCGCCGACCTGCTGGTCGATCCGAAAGTGCGCGACGCCTACCTCGGCGGCTGACCCTCATCCGCTCTAAACAAACGGCCCCTCGGGGCCGTTTTTTGTTGGCTGTAGGGCGGCCCGGGCGCCGCTACGCTCGGCGCGTTGCTCAGCGACAGCCCGCCGTTTCGACTGCAAGATCACGGGCTTCGCGAAGCGATTTTCGTAGGGCGGGTTAGCCGCCTAAGTAGGCGTCGCGTACCTTTGGATCGTTCAGCAGGTCGTGCCCGCTGCCTTGCATGACGATCC
>DATDTH010000446.1:0-2305 GCA_035290985.1 Pseudomonas sp.
TTGTCAGGCCGGCTTTGCGCGCGGCTAACACCGCCCTACGAAAAGCACCGATACCGAGGTCGAAACGGCGGTCAAAGGTAAGGCGAAAATGCTCTAGAGCCTCAATGAACCGGCAGTTCCACCCCATGGAACAACTCTTCCAGCTCGGATTTGTTGTGGCACTGCACGGCCTTGGCCATCACCTCGCGGGTTAGGTGGGGGGCGAACTTCTCGATGAAGTCACACATAAAGCCGCGCAGGAAGGTGCCGCGACGGAAGCCGATCTTGGTCACGCTGGCTTCGAACAGCTCGCTGGCATCGAGCACCACCAGATCCGGGTCCAACTTGGCATCCACCGCCATCTTGGCGACTATGCCCACCCCCAATCCCAGGCGCACATAGGTCTTGATCACATCGGCGTCGGCGGCGGTGAACACCACCTTGGGCGCCAGGCCACGGTGGCTGAAGGCTTCGTCGAGTTTGGAACGACCGGTAAAGCCGAATACGTAGGTCACGATCGGGTATTCGGCCAAGGCCTCCAGGGTCAATTTGGGCAGGCGCGTCAGCGGATGCCCCTGGGGCACCACGACGCAACGGTTCCAGCGGTAGCACGGCATCATGATCAGGTCGTTGAACAGCTCCAGGCCTTCGGTGGCGATGGCGAAGTCCACGGTGCCGTCAGCCGCCATTTCGGCAATCTGCATCGGCGTGCCCTGGTGCATGTGCAGGGCGACATCCGGGTACTGCTTGATGAAGGCGCTGATCACCGGCGGCAGGGCGTAACGGGCCTGGGTATGGGTGGTGGCGATAGACAGTGTGCCCTTCTTCTCGTTGGAGAATTCCTGGGCGATCTGCTTGATGCTCTCGACCTTGCGCAGAATTTCCCCGGCGGTGGTGATGATCCGCTCGCCGGCCGGCGTTACCCGGGTCAGGTGCTTGCCGCTGCGGGCAAACACCTCGACCCCCAGCTCGTCCTCCAACAGGCGGATCTGCTTGCTGATGCCCGGCTGGGAGGTATAGAGGCTTTGGGCAGTGGCCGAGACGTTAAGGTCGTGGTGCGCCACTTCCCAGATGTAGCGCAGTTGCTGGAGTTTCATAAATATCCCTCAAAGCAAGGAGACGGCGCCTGGGACTGCCAACGGCGGCATATAACCATAATATAGTTTTAGGTAAAAATTTAGACGTTTTTATTTTTACAGGAACACCCCCGCGCCCCGACTGGATACTTACAGTTCACCCCGACCGCGATGCTGCAACATGGGCACCAGATAGACCGGCACCTCCGACAACTGCACCAGTCGCGCCGAGGTTCGCCCCAGGGGCGTGTCCGACAAGGCCCCATGGCTGTGACTGCCTACGACCAGCAAGTCCACGCCGAGTTTCTGCGCCTGCTCGAGTATCACCAGCGGCGGATCCCCCTGCACCACCCGCACCGCGCGGATCAGGGCCATGTCCTCCTGCGCCTCGCCCAGCTCATCGCAGAACCCCTCCAGGACCCGCTGTTCGATGCTGGCCATCACGGTGCTGAGTCCCTTGCTGCGCATTTCCTTGAGCGTGGCCTCATCCAGATAGGTCTGCAGCACGGACTCGGCGAACAAGCCCATGGGTTCCACGGCATGTACCACATAGAGCTCGGCCTGGAATGCACGGGTCAAGGCCAGGGCGTGCTGCAACACATAGGGGGCATACAGCCCCAGGTCAGTGGCGTACAGAATAGAACGAATCATGCGGCCTCCCCCCGACTGCCCATTTAGCAGGCCTTGCCTGAGCTTAGCAGTGCCGCAAGCATATCGATGGACTGGCTTGTCACAGCCTCAGCACGGCGGCTCGTTGTTGATGCTGTGGGCCGCACGGCCGGTGGCCATCACCGCGCGGGTCCGCTCGCAGTGTTCGGCCTGAACATCGAAGAACAACTCGGCACCGAAGGCCTCGGGAAAGGCGGATTTATCCAGCCCACCGAGAAACAACGACTCGCCCAGGCGGATCACCACGCTCGTAGGCCGGTGACTCGCGCGCCGATCGAACAAGGCCCAGGGAGCAAATGACCAGCATCAGGTGTGGTGCCCTGAGCCTGCTCAGCGTCCGTTCTGCGCATCGAGAAACGCCAGCGCCTGATGCAGCGCCTGGACCCGCGGCAGCTCACAGCCGGCGCGTGCGGCCGCGGCCAGGGGCTCGCCATAGAGGGCCTGCAACTCCAGGGGGCGCTTGTGCCGATGATCGTGGACCATGCTCGGCAGATAGTCCGGCATCCGATCGGTGGCGGCCAACAGCTTGCCGGCAAAGCCCTCGGGCAATACGTGGCCGCAGGCGGCAGCCCCTTGCCGCA
>DATDTH010000447.1:0-9807 GCA_035290985.1 Pseudomonas sp.
ACCCGCGAACTCGGTGCCATGCTCGTCACCCATGGACTGGGGATCGTAACGCCTGACACAACCCTCGCCGAGGGTAGGCGGCGGGCGGGAGGTGGCGCGTTCCAGCGGGTCGTTCATGGCAGAGGGACTCCACGGCAAAGAGAGGGAACACCGAAGACCAGGCTCGATCGGCCGGGCCGCCTTTACCCTTGCTGATGCTGGGCAAACTCCTTGACCGCTCGCAGCAGATCGTGCCGGCTGATCTGCCCGATCAAACGCCCCTGCTCCACCACGGGCATCAGCCGCCGACCCTGCAAAAAGCGCTCGGCCACGTCGACTATATCCGCCTCGGGTGAGAGGGTTTCGATCTCGCTGACCATGTAGCCACCCACCTGCCCCCCGATGGCCTCATGGTAGGCCCCGGCCAGAATCCCGCGCAGGCAATCGCCCTCTGACAACAGGCCAACCAGGTAGCCCTGGGCATCCACCACAGGGGCACCGCAAATGCGGTGCTCCAGCAGCAGATCGATAGCGGCGAACAGGTCCATCTCGGGTCTGAACGTCAGCAGATGCTGAGCCATATAGTCCCTGACCTTGATTGATTTGAGCATCGACCTACTCCTCCGTACTCGGCCAGTCAGGCCGTGAATAACCTATCAATCGAAAACCACTGTTTTGTTGTCATGCACCAGTACTCGGTCCTCTAGGTGATAGCGTAGCCCACGGGCCAGCACCATCTTCTCGACATCCTTACCCAGGCGGACCATTTCTTCGATGCTGTCGCGATGGGTCACCCGAACCACATCCTGCTCGATGATGGGACCGGCATCGAGTTCTTCCGTCACGTAGTGGGACGTGGCGCCGATCAGCTTCACCCCGCGCAGGGAGGCCTGGTGATAGGGTCGGGCGCCGATAAAGGAGGGCAAAAAACTGTGGTGGATATTGATTACCCGATGGGCGAACTCCCGACACAGTTGAGGAGGCAGAATTTGCATGTAACGCGCCAGCACCACCACATCGGCCCGATGTTCATGCACCAGGCGCGCCACCTCGGTGAACGCCGGTTCCTTGTCACGGGGATCGACCGGCACCCGGTGATAGGGAATACCGTGCCATTCCACCATGCTGCGCAGGTCGTCATGATTGGAGATCACACAGGGGATATCGCACTCCAGTTCATTGCTGTGCCAGCGATGCAGCAGATCGGCCAGGCAATGGGACTCGCGACTGGCCATCAGCACCACACGCTTTTTTTGCGCGGAATCAGTGATACGCCATTCCATGGAAAACTCCCGGGCAATGGGCGCGAAGGCCTGGCGAAACCCCTCGAGATCGAACGGCAGGGAGTCCGCTCGAATCTCATGACGCATAAAGAACCAGTCACTTTGACTATCCGAATGATGGCTCGCCTCGGTAATCCAGCCATTATGGGAGGCCAGGAAGTTGCTGACCCGGGCGACGATGCCGACACGGTCCGGACAGGCGATTACCAGACGAAAAGTGCGCATAAGGAAAACTCCAGAATTCGCGAAAGGCGCATTCTAGCCACAGCGCGGGAAAACTTCAGTAAAGCGTCGAACTTCGGTAGGCCGCAGCCCGTCAGGACCCGCCGGGCTGGAATGCCGTGACCGCCCAAAAAGTACCCGACTGAAAAAACCGGACAACAATATGTAACATGCTTATACGCAGAACCTATTCCCAACCGATCCACTGTAAGAGCCTGGCGTAATCCGAGGTAGGAGGACAACCCGAAGCGGTACGTTGGAACAGCCAATCATCGAATCGGACAAATCAATTAGGACAAATTCCCTCAAAGATGTTTACTTGACCAGTTCGCCTGACTATTATTATCACCACTAAGTCACCCCTCCCGAATTTTCAAGGTAAATAAAATGTCGTTGATCAATGAATACCGTGCCACCGAAGAAGCCATCAAAGAACTGCAAGAGCGCCTGCAAAACCTGTCCCAAGATGACAAACTGAAAAAAGAACTGGAATTCGAAGGCAAGCTCCGCACCCTGATGGGTGAATACCAGAAATCCCTGCGCGACATCGTTGCCATGCTCGACCCGGAAGCCCGCGCTGGCAAGGCCCCGCGCGCCAGCAAAACAACCAGCACCAAGCGTGCGCGCAAGGTCAAGCAATATAAGAACCCGAACACCGGTGAAGTCATCGAAACCAAAGGTGGCAACCACAAGACCCTGAAAGAATGGAAAGCCAAGTGGGGCGCTGATGCTGTCGAAGGCTGGGCCACCCTGCTCGACTGAGCCTCGCTCGACGTCTGATATCAGGACAAAGAAAACGCCAGCCATGCTGGCGTTTTTTTATGGCCATGTATCCGTTAATTATTGCGACAGGCTGAAGCCCTTGATCGGGTCGAGGCGCTCCATGACCGCGCAATCTACAAAGGCTTCGCCAGCAGCGACGGGATACCTCCCAGGCAAAGCGTCACCCGACGAAACCTTGCAACACCCCAAGGCATCTACAATCGCGCGCTCAATGCGCACCCTATATTGCCAGCTCCCGCACCCAGGAGTCCCCCCACAGCTCACACGCCATAGCGCAGAGCTATCCGCTGCGCGTATTCACGCCACTCGAGCAAGATCACAGGCGCGGCACCCGGCGTTTTATCGAGAAGATCTTGCAGCGCCAGCTCGAAACTCGCCAAGGTATTAGGCGCCCCACACTCCGGCGCACTCAGACGCTGGCGACAGAACTCCTGCCAGCGCTGCTGTTCGACCGAGGTCAGAGTATCCGGGAAGTTGCGGGCCCGGTAACGAAACAACAACTCGGGCAAACGCCCGTCATCGAACGGCCATTCTTCACGCGCCAGTCGATGCGGATCGGCAGCCCGTACTTGCTCGCATAAGCGTCTATCACGATCCCCCAGGAAGCCGTCATATAACTGCTGTTCGGGATCCTGTTGAGGCAGGAATTCAGCTCCACTATAAAGTGCAGCCAACTTGTCCTTCCATCGCGACTGCGCCTCGCCGAGCGCCAACGCGCGCCGCTGACATTCCGCCAGATCGATCTGCAGTCGCTGCCGATCCTCGTCACGCAACACCGCCAATGGCGCCAGCACCGGGCAGCGGTTGATATGCAGCAGTTTCAAGGGCACGGGCAACTCCCCTTCCGCCAACTGGTCACGCCGCAGATAGAGGCGCTGGCGCAGATGCTCGGCATCCATATCCAGCAAGGGCGCCGGATCGGCCTGCAAGTCACAGACGATCAGGGCATTGCGGTTACTCGGGTGCCAGGCCAGCGGCAACACCACCGACAGGTAATGCCGCGCGACGCCATAACGCCCCGACACATGCACCAGCGGTTGCAAGAGCCGGATCTGATCGAGCACCCGCTGCTTGCTGCGCAACTGATAAAGGAAGTCATAGAGCTTGGGTTGCCGGTCGCGAATCAGCCGCGCCAGGGCAATGGTGGCCCTGACATCCGACAGGGCGTCATGGGCCTGCCCATGTTCGATGCCGTTGGCCGCGGTCAGGCGCTCCAGCTTGAGCGTGACCCGCCCCTCCTCCAGGGGCCATTCGATGCCCTGGGGACGCAAGGCATAGGCGGTGCGCACCACATCGATCAGATCCCAACGGCTGTTGCCACCCTGCCACTCGCGGGCATAGGGGTCGAAAAAATTCCGATACAGGCTGTAACGGGTCACCTCATCGTCGAATCGCAGGCTGTTGTAACCGGCCCCGCAGGTACCGGGTCGGGCAAACTCGCCGTGCAGGCGGGTCATGAACTGCGCCTCGCCCAGTCCCTGCTCGGCCAGGCGGCTCGGGCTGATGCCGGTAATCAGGCAGGCGGCGGGGTGCGGCAGGATATCGTCGCTTGGCAGGCAGTAGAGATTGAGCGGCTCACCGACCTCCTGCAGACTTTCGTCCGTGCGAACGCCGGCCACCTGCAACGGTCGATCATTGCGCGGGTTGATACCGGTGGTTTCGTAGTCGTACCAGAAGATGCTGGCAGTCACGGGAAATTCCTCAAATGAAGGCGGCTGCAGTTTATCACCCAGCACCGAATAACCTTCAACGCGAGCACGAACCCCACTGGTGAGACAACCCAATGACGTGCCTCATTATTCAACGCATCCAGGATTCAACACACCCAGGGGAGACTGGACAGTCGAAGTCTTCGCGGTAATTGTCATGCGCAGGTTCACAGCCGGCGCATAAATGTGCCGCTGCGATATAACGCTCTGCGATGATAAGATCACTGACAAATATTGCCGGCCAATCCTGTCGCTGGCCTTACCTAAACCTGAGCCGTATGCGGGTAAACGCCCCCACACGTTTCTTCGGGAACCTGGACTCGCCAATGTTCCCGGACCACCCGACTCGACACAGTCCACCGATGCCCTCTTCGCCCGTATTCAACAGCCACTGCTCAGTCCCGGCATCGACCGAGCGGCTCGATACCCGCTACCTGCTGGAAACCCCGGAAGGCATCGACCTGATCCTGCGCCCCGCCGGCCTGGTTCCCCGGGCGCTGGCATTCGCCATCGACCTGGCCATTCGCGGCCTGATCCTGCTGGTCATGTTCATTTTGCTCGGCCTGCTCGGCAAGTTCGGCATGGGCCTGGGCACCCTGCTGCTGTTTCTGCTGACCTGGTGGTACATGGTGTTGTTCGAGGTGCTCAACCAGGGCCGCTCGCCGGGCAAGCAACTGATGAAACTGCGGGTGGTACACGACGACGGCACGCCGGTGGGCTGGGCCGCCTCGCTGACCCGCAATCTGCTACGTTTCGTCGATCTGCTGCCATTCGGATATGCCCTGGGCATTCTCAGCAGCCTCAACCACCCGGCCTTCAAGCGCCTGGGCGACCTGGCGGCGGGCACCCTGGTGGTCTATCGCGAGGAGGCGCCCACGCGTTCCGAGCTGCCATATGCCGAAGCGCAACCCGCCCCTTTCGCCCTGAGCCTGGAGGAACAGCGCGCACTGCTCGACTTCGCCGAACGCCAAGGCGCGCTGTCCGCCGCACGCCGGACCGAATTAGCGGCGATCCTGGCCGAGCCCCTGCAAGTCCCGACAGAACAGGCCGAAGCCAGAGTTAACGGCATCGCCCACAGCCTACTGGGGCACCCATGAAACAGAGCCTGTTCGAAAGCCGGCACCAGGCCGATTGGCGGCGTTTCAGCCAGCAACTCGAGGCATTGGAACAGGGCAAGGCCGAGCCCAGGAGCAACCTGGGGTTCCCCGCCGCCTACCGCCACCTGTGCCAGCACCTGGCCCTGGCCCAGGAACGCGGTTACAGCAGCCACCTGATCGATCAACTGCAACAACTGGCCATGCGTGGCCATCAGCAGTTCTACCGCCACCGCAGCCACCTGGGCGCCCAACTGATCGGCTTCGTGCTGGGCGGTTTCCCCCGCCTGGTAAGGGCCGAATGGCCCATGGTGCTGACGGCCAGCCTGCTGTTCTTCGGCAGCCTTATCGCCATGGCCCTGCTGGTCTACCTGTTTCCAGACCTGGTCTACAGCCTGATCGATGCCGAACAGGTGAGCGCGATGGAAAGCATGTACGACCCCGCCGCGCGGCGGATCGGTCGCTTTGCCGAGCGCAACTCCGGGGACGACTGGATGATGTTCGGCTTCTACATCATGAACAACATCGGCATCGCCTTTCAGACCTTCGCCAGCGGCTTGCTGTTCGGCCTAGGCAGCCTGTTCTTCCTGCTGTTCAACGGCTTGATGATCGGGGCCGTGGCTGGCCATCTGACCCAGATCGGTTACAGCCAGACCTTCTGGTCCTTCGTCATCGGCCATGGCGCCTTCGAGTTGACGGCCATCGCCCTGGCCGGTGCAGCGGGCCTGAAGCTGGGGTGGGCGCTGCTCGCCCCGGGCCGCCTGCCACGGGCCGAGGCCTTGCGGGTGGCGGCCGGACGCAGCGTGCAACTGGTGGCCGGGGTAATCCTGTTTCTGCTGATCGCCGCCTTTATCGAGGCCTATTGGTCGTCCATGACCTACACCAGCCCGCAGATCAAATATGCGGTCGGCGCGGCGCTCTGGCTGCTGGTCGGCGCTTACCTGGGTTTCGCCGGACGCAGGGGACGCCATCCACATGCGCCTGATTGACGCCAGCGTTGCCATCCGGCCGCGCAGCGCCTGGGAAGCCATGGACCTGGGTGTGCTGCTGGCGCGGCGGCATGCCGGCCTGCTTATGGCCAGCTGGGCGCTGCTGACCCTGCCGCTCTTCGCGCTGCTCAGCCTGCTGCTGTGGCAGTACCCGGCCTGGGCCCTGCTCCTGTTCTGGTGGCTGAAACCGGCTTATGAACGGCTGCCGCTGTATATCCTGTCCCGCGCGCTGTTCGGCGACACGCCCAGTCTCAGGCAGGCCCTGAAGGCGTTGCCTGGCCTGCTACGCCCGCAACTGCTGGCCAGCCTGACCTGGCGCCGCCTGAGCCTGACGCGCAGCTTCGACCTGCCGGTGCTGCAACTCGAGGGCCTGGGCGGCACGGCCCGCAGCCAGCGCCTGACGGTCCTCGGCCAGGGAAACACTGGCCGCATCATCCTATTGACCCTGGTCGGCCTGCACCTGGAAGGCGCCCTGTACCTCGGCCTGATCACCCTCTTCTACCTGATGCTGCCGCCCCAGATCGTACTGGACTGGAGCTGGGCGAGCCTGATGCAGGCCGCATCCGGCGACTGGCTGTGGCTGGAGCACCTGTCCAACCTGTTCTATGTGCTGGTGCTGATCGTCTGGGAGCCGGTGTACGTCGCCTGCGGCTTCACCCTCTACCTGAACCGGCGCACCCTGCTGGAAGCCTGGGACATCGAACTGGTGTTTCGCCGCCTGCGTCAGCGCCTGACCGGCATCGCCTATGCCTTGTTGCTCGGCGGCGGCTTGCTGCTGATGCACGCGCCCAACCAGGCCCTGGCGAGCGAGAGCGCCAGCAGTTGCCCGGTGCCCGTCGAGGATCCGGACGGGCCGCAAGCCGAGCGCCTGCTGCAACAGCCCCTGACCAGTGCCGCCGCCCAACGGCAGATCAGCGAACTGCTGGACCAGCCGCCGTTCGAGAACCGCGAGACCATCACCCGCTGGCGCCTGGGGCCGGAAACGGAACAGCCGGCAAAAAAACCCGACGCGAAGCAGGTCGAAAGCCTGAAGCAGTTGATCGTGAAACTGTTCAAGCTGACCCAATTCTGGAAGAGCCTGGACAGTGTCGCGCTACTCTTCGAGGCCCTGCTCTGGGCCGCCCTTGCCAGCCTGCTACTCTTGCTGCTCTGGCGTTACCGCGACTGGCTGAACACCTTCGCCGGCCGCCTCGGCCTACCCCAACGCCAGCGCCGCACCCTGCCGGTGGTGCTGTTCGGCCTGGAAGTCGCACCCCAAAGCCTGCCCGAGGACGTCGCGGGCGAAGCCGAGCGGCTCTGGGCCGAACAGCCCCGCGAAGCCCTGGGTCTGCTCTACCGCGCCCTGCTCAGCCGGCTGTTGCACGAACTTCGCCTGCCGCTCAAGGACTCGCACACCGAAGGCGAAGTACTGCGCCTGGTACTGGGTCTGGATCAGGCGGAGCTGGGGCGTTTCACCCAGGCATTGACCCTCCACTGGCAGAACCTCGCCTACGGCCATCGCCCGCCACCGGAGGCGCTCAAGCGCGGCCTGTGTGACGGCTGGCGACGCCTGATCGAGCAGGGGACAGCGCCATGAGCAGGTTGACCCGACTGCTGCTCGGTGGCGGACTGGCGCTGGCCTTGGGCCTGCTGGGGTTCTACCTGCTGAGCATCGCCGAACCCTACCAGGACAGTATCGAACACGGACCGGTGCCCGAAGCCAGGGCCAACCCCTACCTGGCCGCCGAGCACTTCCTGCGCAAGCAGGGCCTGAATGTGCGTCATGCGCAAAGCCTGGGGGAGCTCGGCGACCTGCCGAGCAACGGCCAGACCCTGTTGCTGCTGGGCGATCGCAGCCGGATGAGCCCACGCCAGGCCGAACGCCTGCTGCAGTGGGCCGCGAAAGGCGGCCACCTGCTGTTCGTCGCCGAACGCCTGTGGAATAAGCAAAAGGGCAAGAGCGGCGACCTGCTGCTGGACAACCTGGGTATCCAGCAACTGCGGACCGAGGATCTGGAAGAGGCCGAAGGAAGCGAAGGAAGCGAAGAAGCGCTCGGCCAGGACGAGGCGCCCGACAGCGGCGAACAGCCCGCGAGCCTTGCCGTCGAAGCCGCGGGCAAAGGCAAGACCGGCAAAGGGGCGCGGGCGGTGGCTGACGCGGCGAGCGACGCTGTGGCCGACGCCGCTGCAGCTCCGGAGACTTACCCCGAGCTGACCAAGCTCTACCTGGAAAACGAGCAGGCCCCGGCCTACTTCGGCTTCGATACCGACTACCACCTGTACGACGCCCAGAACCGCGCCCACGCCTGGGCCAACAGCGGCGAGGCGACCCACCTGTTGCAGCTTTATCATGGCGACGGCCTGGTCACCGTGCTGTCGGACGACGGGGTCTGGCAGAACCGCAACATAGCCGAGCACGACAACGCCTGGCTGCTCTGGTACCTGTCCCAGGACACGGCGATCACCCTGCTCTACCAGGTCGAACACGACAGCCTGGCCAGCCTGCTGCTGCGTTACTTCCCCCAGGCCCTGGTCGCCCTGGCACTGCTGATCGGCTTTGGTCTATGGCACGTCGGTCAACGCCACGGCCCCCTGCAGGCTCCGGCCAGCCGCGCGCGCCGGCAACTGGAAGAACACTTGCGCGGCAGCGCCGACTTCATGCTCAGGCGCAGCGGCCAGCAGGTCCTGCTGCAGGGCCTGCAACAGGATATCCAGCGCCGTGCGCGGCGCCGCCACCCCGGATTCGAACGCCTTGGCGTGGCCGAGCAGTGGCAGGTACTCAGCCGCCTGACCCGGCAACCGACCAGCGCCATCAGCCAGATCATGCGCCCACCGTCCACGCAGCGCCTTTCCGCGATCCATTTCACCCGCCAGGTCGCCCACCTGCAAAGCCTCAGGAATGCCCTATGAGCGAACAGACGCCAGACCCCCTCGGCAGCGCCGCCCCCGCCGCCCCTGTCGCCAACCCGGCGACGCAACGCCAGCGCGCCAGCCAGCTGGCCCAGGCCCTGCGCCAGGAACTGCAGAAAGCCCTGATCGGCCAAGGCGCGGTGATAGACGACGTGCTGACTGCCCTGATCGCCGGCGGCCATGTGCTGATCGAAGGCGTCCCCGGGCTGGGCAAGACCCTGCTGGTACGGGCCCTGGCCCGCTGCTTCGGCGGCGAGTTCGCGCGTATCCAGTTCACCCCCGACCTGATGCCCAGTGACGTCACCGGCCACGCGGTCTATGACCTGCAGTCCGAGCAGTTCAAGCTGCGCAAGGGCCCGGTGTTCACCAACCTGCTGCTGGCGGATGAGATCAACCGGGCGCCAGCCAAGACCCAGGCGGCCCTGCTGGAAGTCATGCAGGAACGCCAGGTGACCCTGGAAGGTCGCCCCCTGGCCGTGCCCCTGCCCTTTATGGTGCTGGCGACCCAGAACCCGATCGAACAGGAAGGCACCTACCCGCTGCCGGAAGCCGAGCTCGACCGCTTCATGCTCAAGTTGCGCATGGACTACCCGCAGGTCGACGAGGAGCTGAGCATGGTGCGCCAGGTAACGCGCTCGTCCAAGGCCGACATGCTGGAAGTCACCCCGCTGCGTACCCTGCTGCAGGCCAAGGATGTCCAGGCGCTGCAAAAGATCGCCAGCGACCTGCCCCTCGACGACCAGGTACTTGACTATGCCGTGCGCCTGGCCCGCACCACCCGCACCTGGCCCGGCCTGGCCATGGGCGCCGGCCCGCGCGCCTCGATCGCCCTGGTACGCGGCGGCCGGGCGCGGGCGCT
>DATDTH010000448.1:0-2992 GCA_035290985.1 Pseudomonas sp.
GCACCCGCCAGATCAGGATCAAGGCCGAGCAGCAGACGAAGGCATAGAGCATGTTGGCGCCCCAAAAGCGCATCAATACACCGGCCAGCAGTGGGCCGATACTGGCACCAACACCGAAGGTCACCAGCAGCATGGCGGTCAGGGAAACCCGCCGCTCCCCCTCGACATGGTCATTGGAGAACGCGACCGCCAGCGGGTACAGGCTGAACTGCAGCAGGCACACGGCAAAGCCCAGGGGCAGCAACAGCGATAAGGGCAACTGGGGCATCAGGGCCAGCGGCAAGGCCGCCAGGGTCAGCAGCAGGGCACAGCCCCGGATCAGCCGCGCCCGGTCATAACGGTCGGACAACCAGCCCAGGGGCCACTGCACCAGCAGTCCGGCTAGGATGCAGCCGCCCATGAACAACCCCACCTGTTCGTTGCCCAGGCCCTGGCGCGTGGCATAGAGCGGCGCCAAGCCATAGAAGGCGCCAATGGTCAGACCCGAGACCAGGGTGGTGGTCAGGGATTGCGGCACCCGGGCGATGAAGAAGCGCGGTTCCAGCGGCGCGGGATGCATGGGCGCCGGGTGCAACTTACGAGTCATGGCCACCGGCACCAGGCACAGGGCAAAACACAGGGCCACCAGCATCAGCAGCTCCAGGCCCAGAGCTGGATGCAGCACCAGCACCAGTTGCCCCAGCACCAGCCCCAGATAGGACGCCGTCATGTAACCGGCGAACACCTGGCCGCGCTGGCTGGCCGCGGCCTGCTCGTTCAGCCAGCTCTCGATCACCATGTATTGGCACATCATGCCCAGGCCGACTATGGCGCGCAGCACCAGCCAGGCGGGCAGCCAATCGATCAGGCCATGGCCCAGCACCGCAGCCGTCACCACGCCGGCACAGGTCACGTAGGCGCGGATATGCCCGACCCTGGCGATCAGCCGATGCCCGAGCTTGCCCCCCAGTACCAGGCCGAAGTAGTTGGCCGCCATCAGCGCGCCGACCCAGAGGCCATCGGCCCGGTCGGCCAGGCGCAAGGCCAGGTAGGTACTCAACAACCCGGAGCCGATCAGCATCATCAGGGTGGCGAAATACAGCGCCCTAAAGGACTTCCAAATTAGACGCATCGGCTTTCCGCGCGGCTCCTTGAGGTAGAGCGGATCGCGCGAACCGCGCCACCCGATGGAAAATTGACCCGCCTTGAAAACAGCCGCGACGCCGCTCGATCCGGGACCGAAGCAAGGCGAACGCCACCTGAAAACACAGTGTACACAGCGTGGGCATTTTGCGACCGGTCACAGCGCCGCAGGGCCTGCCGCAGTCGTTTTTCACTCATACCGACCTGTACGCGGCACCCGGTCAGACTCGGCCTAACGGGCGATTCCATCGCAGCTGGCCAGGGCACGGAACGGGCCCCTCAGTTTTCCGTCAGGGTCAGCAAAATATCGGCGTACCAGGCGCAGTTCAGCCCGAGCGCCTCGTCCAGCTCGAGGTCGCGACTGCCGACATCCAGGCGCGCCGAATGCACCCCGAGCAGCAGCCATGGCAGCTCGTCCTGCCCCGGCTCGGACGCCGGGTTGCGCATCACCACCGGCGCGCCGCTGGTGCCGCGGTGGGTGCGGGCATCGGTGAGGAAATAGCCCTCGCCCTGGAAGCGCAGGCCGAAGGACGAAGCGATCACCGCCTGGCGCACCACCGGCATATGGTGCAGGCGGTCATGAAAGCCCAGGGGAAAGCCCACCACCAGCAGCGAGCTGCCGACCTCGACCCGCTCGAACGACTCCAGCAGGTGCCTGGGGGTGAACGCCTGGAAGACCGCCGTCGGCGGCAACGCCGAACGCTCGATCTCGAGCAGCGCGACATCGATCTCGCCGGCCGTGTCGAGCCCCTGGCGCCAGGCGGCCTCGCCCTCGTGGTAGAGGGGCATCGAAAATGCGGTGGAGCGGGCCATGTTCTGCGGGTCGGTGTGCAATTCGATCTCGATGCGGTCGGGCAGGTGATTGCTCGGCGCATCCATCAGCACATGCCGGCTGGTGACCAGGAACAGCCGTTCCTCACGGGCGAAGAAAAACCCGCTGGCATTGGTCAGGAGGGTTTGCTGGTTGAAGGTCTGGATGCGCGCCGAGGTCAGCAGAATGGATTCGATCAACATGGAGTAGACCCCCGGTGTGCCGTTGGGATGGATTGATAATCGACCGGCACCATTACCGCTCGAGCGGCACGGCGAATACCGCACTGGCGCGCGCCACCACCCGCTCACCGACCTGCAGGCTGACGGTGGCAAAGGCCATCTGCCGGCCGCGCTTGGAATGCTCCAGGCGCACCTCCAGCCACTCGCCTATTTGCACGGCGCCGAGGTAATCCAGGGTCATGCTGGCCGTTACCAGGGGCAGCGGCGGGGCGCTGGAAAAGGCCATGGCATAGCCCATGCCGACGTCCGCCAGGGTTGCCAGCACCCCGCCGTGCAGGGTGCCCCGACCATTGGCATGGCGCGTGTCGGCGCGCAGGCCGATCTCCAGCTGCAAACCACTGCCCCGGCAATAGAACGGCCCGAGCACGTCGAGCAGCGGACTGCTGCGTGGCAAGGGGACGAAGCCTTCGGGAATCGGCGCATCGGTCATGGCAGCTGTCTCTCTTGTGGTAGGTTTTTCAGGGTGGGCAAAGCCGTCAGCAGCTGCATACCGGCGCTCATTGCCAGGCGCCGGCATGCAGCCTGAGCACCGCGCGCACGGCCTCGATGACCCGTTGCGGCACCTGGTAATCGGGATGCGCACGAAAGACCGCAGCGGCATCGCTCAGTTCGGTGAGGGCGATCAGCTCGGCTTCCGGCGCCCGTGGCGCAGCCTCGCTCATCCCCATTCGACGCGCCTCGTCCACGGCCAGCCGCTGTTTCTCGCAGGTGCAACTGGCTGCGGCGTTGACCAGGCCGCACTGGTGCTGCATGAACTCGCCGAGCCGCTGGCGCGCGCGCGACAGGCGCTTGCGAAACGCCACGGGGCTGATGTCCA
>DATDTH010000449.1:0-3233 GCA_035290985.1 Pseudomonas sp.
CAGGGCCATCAGCGCCAGCAACAGAATCAGGCTACGCATTGTCATTCTCCCAGGGCCGGTGACGGAAAACCGGCGGATGGAACGCCAATGCAGCTTCCGCGCCACCCACCGATCTTTACAACCCGCCGTTACAAACCGCGCTGCCACTCCTGGCGCAAACGGGCCTGCTGCGGCTGCTCGATGGCCTGGCGCACCTGGGCCAGCAAGCGCGCCTTGTCGGCACCCAGGTTGCCCTTGAGCACCAGGTAGTTGGAGGCATGGTCGCTGCGGAACACCGTATTTCGCAGTTCCAGCCCCGCGAGCAGGCGCTCCACCTCAACGAAGAGTTCATCCTGGGCCAGGGGCTGATAATCGGCGAAGCCCTGGCGAAAACGCGCCTCGCCCTGGGGAAAACTCACCACCAGGGTCGAGAGGAATTCCGGCTGCGCGGCATTCATCAGGCGCGCCGAATTATCCGCATGCTGGGCGCTCAGGGCCTTGCCACCCAGGCCGTTGAGCACCATCACCGAACGGGCGATGCCGGCCTGGCCCAGTTTGTCCAGGGCACTCAGGGTCGACTCGTAGGTTTCGCCCTTGTTCACCCGCGCCAGCACCTCGTCGTCGCCCGATTCGGCGCCGACATAGACCAGCTTCAGGCCGGCGTCGGCCAACTCCTGCAATTCCGCCACCGACTTCTTGCGCAAATTGCGCGGCAGGCAATAGCTGGAGACCCGCTCAACCGTGGGCATTTCCTGGCGAATCGCTACCAGCACCGTCAACAGCCGCCGGGTCGGCAGCACCAGGGCATCGCCGTCGGCGAGGAACACCCGCTGGACGATCAATTGTTCGCCACAGCGACGGATCTCCTCCAGCACCTGGGCTTCATCGCGGGCGCGGAATTTCTTCTGCTCCGGAGTGTACATCTCGCAGAAGGTGCAGTTGTTCCAAGAGCAGCCATTGGTCAGCGGCAGAATCAGAGAATGCCCCTCGCTGGGCGGGCGGAATACCGGTTCGATATAGCTGATGGGAAAGGTGTGGGCGGTCATGGTGGCATTCTATTCGCGGGTGGCTGGATCGACTGGCCTGGCGCCAGGCGCAGGACCGGGGTATGGCGGCAGTATTCAGCCGCCGATAATTTTCATCACGGTAACCCCGCCGGAGAACGCCAGCTCCTGCTTGTCGCCCAGGGCCTTGACCAGCAGGCCCTGCAAGGCCGGCAGCGCCTGATGGCGGGGCTTGTCCAGCAGGTCGCCGACATAATGGCGGTTGCTCGACGACAGGCAGCCATGCAGCCAGCCGGTCGAGGACAGGCGCAGGCGCGAGCAGGTGCGGCAGAAGGGCACGCTCTCGTTGGCGATTACCCCGAAGTAGCCCTGCCCCGGGATCTTGTAGCGCAGCGCCGTGGCATCCACCGGCGCATCGGCCTGGGCGTACTCATGGTGCTTGCCGATCAGCGCCAGCAACTCGGGCATGCCGACGAACTGCTGCAGGAAGCCGTTGCCGTCGCGAGCCAGATGGCCCATGCGCATCAGCTCGATAAAGCGCAATTCGAAACCGCGCTCCAGGCAATAGTCGAGCAGCGGCAGCACCTGGTCGAGGTTCTGTCCGCGCAGCGGCACCATGTTCAGCTTGATCTTCAGCCCGGCCGCCCGCGCCTGTTCCAGGCCGTCCAGCACGGTGGCCAGATCCCCGCCCCGGGCGATCCGGCGAAAGGCCTCGGGGTCCAGGGTGTCGAGGGAGACGTTCAAGCGGCGGATACCAGTATCCAGCAACAGCGGCAGCTTGCGCGCCAGCAGCTGGCCGTTGGTGGTCAGGCTGATGTCGTCCAGGCCCAGCCGGCTGACCCCCTGCAAGAGCGCCTCCAGCTTGGGGCTGACCAGCGGCTCGCCGCCGGTGATGCGCAGGCGCTCGATGCCGGCCGCCTCGATCAGGTAAGCCACGCCACGCACCATGGCGTCGGCCGAAAGCTCGTCCTGGGCGGCGACCAGGCGCTTGCCGTCCGGCACGCAGTAGGTGCAGGCATAGTTGCAGGCGGCGGTCAGGCTGATGCGCAGGTTGCGAAAACGTCTGCCCTGGCGGTCGACGATCATGGAAGGCTCCGATGGCTGATGACCCGAGTATATCCCCCTGGTCACCTCAACGGCATGCACGCCATGGCTTCATAGACCGGCTGAATACCCTCAGCAGGCCTGTTAAACGGGAGGCGCATCACCGTCGCGCTTGCGTTTGTTGCCCATGCGCACGCCGATGTCCATCAGGAACTGGAAGAAGCCTTCCTGATCCTCCAGCACGTTGCTCCAGAACGGCGAGTGGTACAGCGCCACGGCACCGTGTACCAGGGCCCAGGCGGCGCAGTAATGGAAGTACGGCGGCACGTCCTCCAGCTTGCCTTCGGAGATCCGGCCCTTGATCAGCAGGGTCAGGCGCTCGAAGTTGGAGGCGCGGATCTTGTGCAGCTCCTCGACCATCTCCGGCACCTGATTGCCCTTGACCACCTTTTCTTCCAGGCGATCGAACAGGCGGTAGCGCTGCGGGTCGCGCATGCGGAACTCGAAGTAGGCGCGCGACAGCGCTTCCTTGTCCCGGTCCACATCGGCCGAGTGCAGCAGCTCGTTCAAATCCCGCTCGTAGTCGAGCATCAGGCGCAGGTAGATCTCCGCCTTGGATTTGAAATGCTTGTAAATGGTGCCTTTGCCAATGCCCACGGCGTCGGCGATCATCTCGACCGTGACGCTGTCTTCGCCCTGTTCGAGGAAGAGTTTCAGCGCGGTGTCGAGAATCTCCTGCTCGCGGCGGCGAAATTCACGGACTTTACGGGGTTCTTTCTGCATAAAAAGAGACTGCGGGGTCGAAAATCGAAGGCGGCTATTATGCCTATCTAGCGCCAAATTGCACGGATCATCCGATTATGGGCCAAGTTCAAGGCGAGTTTAGCCAGGCATTGGGATTACGTTACCTGAACCACGCAGCCGTCGCACCCTGGCCGCGCCGGACCGCCACGGCCGTCAGCGCCTTCGCCGCCCAGAATGTCCGGGTCGGCGCACGGGACTACCCGGACTGGCTGCGCGTCGAACAGCGCCTGCGCGAACGCCTGCAACGCCTGCTGAACGCCCCCTCTGCTGCGGACATCGCCCTGCTGAAAAACACCTCGGAGGCTCTGTCCTTCGTCGCCTTCGGCCTGGATTGGCGCGCGGGCGACCAGGTGGTGATCAGCGACCAGGAGTTCCCCTCCAACCGGATCGTCTGGGAGGCCC
>DATDTH010000450.1:0-5014 GCA_035290985.1 Pseudomonas sp.
CTGATCAACCTGGCCATGGGCCTGACCCGCCTGCCGGTGCGCACCTACTGGTGGGTCAGCCAGCTCGGCATGCTGCCCGGCACCCTGGTCTATGTGAACGCCGGCCGCGAGCTGGGCCAGTTGGAGTCCTTGTCCGGCATCCTCTCGCCGGGTCTGCTCGGTGCCTTCGTGCTGCTCGGCGTCTTTCCCTTGATCGCGCGCAAGCTGCTCGGCCTGATCCAGGCGCGACGGGTCTACGCCGGCTGGACCCGGCCCAAGCGCTTCGAGCGCAACCTGCTGGTGATAGGCGCCGGGGCCGGCGGGCTGGTCAGCGCCTACATAGCCGCGGCGGTCAAGGCCAGGGTCAGCCTGGTGGAAAAGCACCGGATGGGTGGCGACTGCCTGAACACCGGCTGCGTGCCGTCCAAGGCCCTGCTGCGCTCGGCCAAGCTGGCCCATGAACTGAAGCAGGGCGAGGCCCTGGGTTTTCGCGGAGTCGGCGGGAGCGTGGATTTCGCTGCGGTGATGGCGCGTATCCAGCGGGTGATCACCCAGATCGAACCCCACGACTCGGTAGAACGTTACAGCGGGCTGGGCGTCGAGGTGATCCAGGGCGCGGCGACCCTTACCTCGCCCTGGACGGTGGAGGTCAACGGCCAGACCCTCAGTGCGCGCAGCATCATCATCGCCGCCGGGGCCCGGCCGCTGGTGCCGAAGATCCCCGGCCTGGAACAGGTCAAGAGTCATACCTCGGACAGTATCTGGGGCCTGCGCGAGCAGCCCCGCTGGCTGCTGGTGCTGGGGGGCGGGCCGATCGGCTGCGAGCTGGCCCAGGCCTTCCAGCGCCTGGGCAGCCAGGTGATCCAGGTCGAGCTGGCCGAGCGTCTCCTGCCGCGCGAGGATGCCGACGCCAGCGCCCTGGTGCTCGACAGCCTGCGCGCCGATGGCGTGGATGTGCGCCTGCAGCACAGGGCCGAGCGCTTCGAGGTGGTCGACGGCGAGCAGCGCATGATCGCCCGCCGTCTGGACACGGGCGAGGAGCTGGTCATCGCCTTCGACTGCCTGCTGCTGGCCCTCGGCCGGGTGGCCAACGTCGAGGGCTATGGCGTCGAGAAGCTGGGGTTGGTGGTGCGGCCCAACGGCACCCTGGAGACCGACGACTACCTGGCCACCCGCTTTCCCAACATCTATGCGGTGGGCGATGTCACTGGACCCTACCAGTTCACCCATGTGGCGGCGCACCAGGCCTGGTATGCCGCAGTGAATGCGCTGTTCGCCGGCTTCAAGCGTTTCAAGGCCGATTACCGGGTGATCCCCGCCGCGACCTTCACCTCGCCCGAGGTGGCCCGGGTCGGGCTGTCGGAAGGCGAGGCCCGGGCGCAGAACATTGCCTATGAGGTGACCCGCTACGGCATCGACGACCTCGACCGGGCCATTGCCGACGAGGTGGCCCAGGGCTTCGTCAAGGTCCTCACGGTGCCCGGCAAGGACCGCATCCTCGGCGTGACCATAGTCGGCGAGCATGCCGGCGACCTGCTGGCCGAATACGTGCTGGCGATGAAGCACGGCCTGGGCCTGAACCAGATACTCGGCACCATCCACACCTACCCGACCCTGGCCGAGGCCAACAAGTACGCGGCCGGGGAATGGAAGCGCGCTCATGCCCCGCAGAACCTGCTGCGTTGGGTCGAGCGCTTTCATGCATGGAGGAGAAACTGATGCGCCGGTTGTTTTGCGCCTGGGTGCTGCTGGTGCCCCTGGCCCAGGCCGAGAACGCCTTGCAGGCCTGGACCAGCGGGCCGCCGGCGGGCCCCTGGTCGGCGCCCTGGCGCGAGGCGAACATCCCCAAGCTGAAGAACCCCGAGCGCAGCCTGCTCGAACAGGACGGCCGGCGGGTGCTGCGGATCCAGGCCGATGCGGCGGCTGGCGGCCTGCTGCATCCCCTGGACCTGGCCGGCGACCGGCCCTGGCGCTTGAGCTGGCAATGGCGCAGCGAGCGGCGCCTGGAGCAGGCCCGCTTCGCCACCCGGGAGGGCGACGACTACGCCGCGCGGGTCTATGTGCTGCTGGATTACCCCCTGGACAGCCTGCCCTTCGTTGCCCGGCAGACCCTGCGCCTGGCGCGGACCTTCTATGACCCGGACCTGCCGGCGGCGACCCTGAGCTACGTCTGGGACAACCGCGCCGCGCCCGACACCCATGCCCGCAGCGCCTACAGCGAGCAGGTCGAGATGCGCGTGCTGCGTGGCCCCGAGGCGCCGCTCGGGCAGTGGCTGGCGGAAGACCGCGACCTGCGCGCCGACGCCATCGCCGCCTTCGGCAGCGCGCCGCAACGCATTATTGGGGTGGTCTTCGCCGTCGACAGCGACAACACCGGTGAGTCGGCAGAAAGCTATTTCGCTGCACCCTCACTAACCAGCGAACCGGGGCCGTAGCCCGGATAAGCCTTGGCGCAATCCGGGGCAGCGACGCCTCCGGATACCCGCCGAGCCCTTGGCCGCGAATGGGGCCGCGAGGCCTCGGTGCGCACAGCGCACCCTGTGCGCTTCGGTTCGCGGGCATGGCCCGCTCCTACATTCAGAGCTCAGGCAACCTGAGCCTGCTTGGCTGCCTGCTTAGCCTCATTGCGCGTCCAGCGATTGGCACGGGCGAAGGTGCCGAAGTCGTTGAAGCGCACGCCCATCTCGCGCATCACTTTATGGGCGAAAGGCACGCTCAGCTGGCGGATATAGAAGGGCTCCTTGACCACGAAATGGTGGATGGCATGGCTGCTGCCGAAGTTGCAGCAGAAGGCCTGCAGCGGCCACAGCCACCAGGGGTTGAGCACCTGGGTCTGCTGGATCACGTTGCCCGGTTCCAGGTCGCCGTAGTAGTGCATGTTCGAGCTGACGAAGTGCAGGCAGAAGGTGCGCAGCACGTTGGGGCCCACCAGCACCACCACCGCGACATTCACCCCGGCCATCAGTTGCAGGGTGCTCGCCGACCAGGCCAGCGGGGTGCCGAGCAGGGCCGCGAGGCCATCGACGGCATGGAAGCCGAGGAACAGGTACCAGGTGGCCCAGTTGAGCAGACCCAGGGGCGCGTAGACCTTGAGCGTGCGACTGACGATCGTCCATTTATGCCGAGCGGTCCTGGCTCGCAGAAAACGGATAAAGGAGGACATCATATTGTCGCCGACCATCAGCAGGCGGGCCAAACCCCAGGGCTCGCCGTTGGTGATGGCCCGCTCCTCCATGTCGGCTTCGGTGCCCGAAACCTTGTGGTGATTGAGGTGCAGGTGCCGGCGCACCCAGGGGTTGATGGTACTCGGCCGGGCCAGCCAAACCAGCGCCAGCATCAGGTTGTGCGGCACCCGGCGCTTGCGGAAGTACATCGAGTGGATCAGGTCGTGCTCCAGCTCGTGGGTCAGAGAGGCGAAGAAGGCGTTGAGCAGCAGGCAGGCCCACCAGGCCAGATGGCCGGTCAGGTAGAGCGCCGCCGAACCGGTCATCCCGGCCAGGGCCAGGGTCAGGATGGCGACGCCGAGGGCGTCCTGGTGCTTGAGAAGGGGGTAGCGCTGGCGCAGCTCGACGCCATGGGCCAGCACCCGTTCGCGAATATGGGCGGCGCGTTGTGCGTCATTATTTGCGTGGGCATGGACCATGCTGACATCCTCTTTGGGCAGGGGCCCACTATCTCGCGAGAATAGGGGCGCCGCCTGACCCAGAACGCCAACCTCTTGACCGGACGCGCCAACCTGCATGACAGCCGAACCCACCACCCTGGCCAGCTGGACCCGCGCCCTGCGCAAGCAGCTCGATGCCCTGGGCCTGGACAGCGCCGCGCTGTGCCGCGAGGCGGGGCTCGACCCGAGCCGGTTGGACGAGCCGAATGCCCGTTGCCCGCTGTCGCAGACCACCCGCCTATGGCAGTTGGCGGTGGCCGCCAGCGGTGATCCGGCGCTGGGTTTGCGCACCTCGCAGTACGTCACGCCGACCACCTTCCATGCCCTGGGTTATGCATTGGTCGCCAGCAGCAGCCTGCGGGAAATGTTCGAGCGCATCGTGCGTTACCACCGTGTGGTCAGCGACGCCCTGGAACTCGAGTTACGCGAGTGTGCCGACACTTACGAGTTCCGTTTCCGCGTGCCGCCCGGCAGCCCGCCACCGGCGGCCGAGGCCCTGGACGCCTTCGCCGCAATCTATGTGCGCAGCTGCCGTAATCGCCTGGACCGTGACTTCGTCCCGCTGGCGGTGCAGCTGCAGCGACCCGCGCCGCAGGACCCGCAGCCGTGGCACCAGGTGTTCCGCGCGCCGCTGCTGTTCGCCGCGCCCGAGAACCTGCTGCGCTTTCCCCGCGAGGCCTTCGAGCGGCGCCTGGACGATGGCAACCCGGAGCTGGCCGAGCACAACGAAACCGTGCTTGAACGGACCCTGGAGCAGCTGCAGGCGGCGACCTGGAGCAGCCGGGTGCGCGCCTGCCTGCAGGCGCAACTGCCCGCTGGCGAGCCATCGGCCGAGCGCATCGCCCAGACCTTGCACCTGAGCCTGCGTAGCCTGCAAAGGCATCTGGCGCAGGAGGGCCTGGGCTACGACCGCCTGCTGGCCGAGACCCGCCAGCAGCTGGCGCTGCAGCATATGCGCGACCCGCGCTGCAGCATCAGCGAGATCGCCTACCTGCTCGGTTTCGCCGATACCAGCAGCTTCAGCCGGGCCTTCAAGCGCTGGACCGGCCAGGCGCCGAGCCAGTACCGCGAAGGCCTGGCGCGGCCATGAGTGCCTACGACTTGTGGCTGGTCGGTGCCGGTCACCTGGCCCCGGGCGTTATGCGTCGCCACCGCCTGGCGGCTGTGCTTTGATGGGGCGAAGGTCTACAGCCCTGCGCGAAACGGCCGATAGCCCGCCAGGGATTCCATACCCAGACCATGAGGTTCGTCATGCGCTCCGCCTTTGTCCGTCGTCCTCTGGCTTGCCTGCTCCATGGCTTGGGGCTGGTCGCGCTGGTGCTGGTCTATCAGCGGGTCCAGTTGCCACCCTACCTGGGTATAGTCTCCCTG
>DATDTH010000451.1:0-6151 GCA_035290985.1 Pseudomonas sp.
ATCTACGGCCCGGGGCGTGAATGGCTGCTCAAGCAGGTGCGCATGGGCTACCGGGTGGTCAGCGAGCCGCCGCTCTATGGCAATCGCATCCATGCCGACGACGCGGCCGGACTCCTGGCGTTCCTGCTGCAGGCCGAGCGGGCCGGCCAGGCGCTGGACGATTGCTACATCGGCGTCGACGACGCGCCGGCGCCGCTGCATGAGGTGGTGGCCTGGTTGCGCGACCAGTTGGGCGTGCACGACTGGTCCGAGCCGTCCATGGTGCGCCGCTCCGGCAGCAAGCGCTGCAGCAACGCCCGCGCCCGTGCCCTGGGCTGGGTCCCGCAGTACCCCAGTTACCGCGAGGGCTATGCCGCGATACTGGCGGGGGACTGAGGGTGGATGCCAACCGGCTGTTGGCGCGGCCCTGGCTACCGGGTGTGGAGCTGTTCCATGCGGATTTTTCCGGCCAGCCGTTCGGCCGCCACAGCCACGACGCCTTCGCCATCGGCGCCATCCTTCAAGGTGTCGGCGGCTACCAGTGTCGCGGCCAGCGGCATGCGCTGCCGGCCGGCACCCTGTCGTTGATGAACCCGGAGGAGCCCCATACCGGGCACGCCGAATCCGAGCGGCTGGTCTATCGCATGCTCTACGTCGAGGATGCCCGCCTGCCGGCCCTGCTTGGGCGCAAGCGCCTGCCCCGTGGGTTCTGCGAACTGAACCCGGCGGACGATGGCGCGGTGGCGGCCGGGCTGGCGCGCCTGGCCCGGGAATTCGAAAACGCCGATGCCCTGGCCCTGGAAAGCGAGCTGCTGGACGTGCTGGAGCGGGTCTTCGTCCGTCACGGCGGCTTGTGTCCGGTGGCCCCGGCGCCGCGTGATGGTGGGTTGAGCGCGCGTCTGCGCGACTACCTGGAGGCGCATTACCGCGAAGCCGTGAGCCTGGAAAGCCTGGCGAACCTGCTGCAACGCCATCCGCGGCATTTGATCGAGGTTTTCCGCGAAGCCTATGGCTTGCCGCCCCATACCTACCTGTTGCAGCGACGGGTGCGTGAGGCCAAGCGTCGCCTGCTGGCCGGGGAGGCGGCGGTGGACCTGGCCCTGGATCTGGGCTTCTACGATCAGGCGCATTTTTGCGGCACCTTCAAGCGCTTTACCGGGGTGACGCCGGGGCGTTTTCGCCGCACCGCGACGACCTGATTATTCTCCAAGACCGCCCGGGTCGGGCGCGGCCAGACTGGCGCTTCCCATTGGAGGTGCCGTTATGTTCGCCCTGTTCCTGCTGGTCGCCAGCACCCATTTCGCCGCGCTGCTGTCGCCGGGTCCGGATTTCTTTCTGCTGATCCGCGCCGCCCTGCTAAAGGGCCGTCGCTATGCCCATGGCTGCGCGGCGGGGATCGCCCTGGCCAACCTGCTGAGCATGCTGCTGGTGCTGCTGGCCCTCAGCCTGTTGCCCGCCGGGGACAGTGACGTCTGGCGTCTTGTGCAGGGACTGGGTGGCCTCTATTTCGTCTGGTTGGGCGCGAGCGCGCTGGCCAGCCGTCGCCAGTTGCAGCTGCCCGGGGACGTCGATGCCGGCGCGCATGGACGTTGGCGCAGCGGCCTGGTCGACGGCGTGCTGGCCAGCAGCCTGAACCCCAAGCTGCCGATCTTCTATGCCGGCCTGTTCGGCGTGCTGCGCGAGGCGCTGATGCCCGGCTGGGGCATGGCCCTGAGCATGCTGTGGATGACCCTGGTGGTGCTGGCGTGGGACCTGGCGCTGGTGCGCCTGCTCGCTCATGGGCCCTGGCGTGACGGCTTGCAACGCCATGTGATCAGCTTGGACCGCATATGCGGGGCCCTGCTGCTGGCGCTGGGCCTGTGGTTGCTGTTCGGTTGATTCGGGGACTGGCTAAGCAGGGGCACGGTTCCCACGAAAAACGGATGGGCATTGCTCTTTGTAGGGTGCGCCGGGCGTCGCTACGCTCAGCCTAGCCGCCACGCCGACCTCCCGGTGCACACGGCGCACCCTACGGAACGCGGGGTTGCCTGGTGCTTGGCAGTTGTAGGGTGCGCTCAAAAAATGCGGAAACGACAACGCCCCGCAAGCGGGGCGTTGGGGTACTGCGATTGTGCTCTGCCGGTTAACGAACGCCGGCGTTACGCAGGGCGGCCGGGGTGTAGTCGGCGCCCTTGGCGGCGAAACCGAACTCGGTGCCCTGTTTCTCCTCGTTGCGCATACCGAGGGCGATATAACGGCCGGCGATCAGGTCGTAGAGCGCTTCCAGGGTGTAGACGGAGACCTGCTGCTTGTAGTGGTACTCGGCGTGACCTTCACCGACCCGCCAGAGTTGGCCGCGGCCGTCGTAGTGGTCGGCCAGGGCCAGCTGCCAGCTGTCCTCGTCGAAATACAGGTGGCGCTTGGCATAGATATGCCGCTCGCCGCTCTTCAGCGTGGCCTCCACTTCCCAGACCCGGTGCAGTTCGTAGCGGGTCAGGTCCTGGTTGATATGGCCGGCCTTGAGCACGTCCTCGTATTTCAGTTCGGTCGAATCCAGGCGGTAGCTGTTATAGGGGATGTACATCTCCTTCTTGCCGATCAGCTTCCAGTCGTAGCGGTCCGGGGCGCCGGAGAACAGGTCGAAGTTGTCCGAGGTGCGCATGCCGTCAGCGGCGGTACCCGGGCCGTCATAAGCCACCTGGGGCGCACGGCGTACCCGGCGCTGGCCGGCGTTGTAGATCCAGGCCAGGCGCGGTTCCTTGACCTGGTCGAGGGTTTCGTGGACCAGCAGCACGTTGCCCGCCAGGCGCGAGGGCGCCGTCACCTTCTGCTTGAAATAGAGCAGGATGTTCTCGCTCTTGCTCGGCTCCAGGCCGCTCATGTCGGTGGGGAACGCCACTTCATCCTCGAACTGCACCGGGGTGAAGGAGCCGTTGGTCTGCGGCGTGGCCTGGATCACCTGGCGCCGGGCATTGCCGCCGCGGTAACGGGTGATGTGGTTCCACAGCACCTCGACGCCGGTTTTCGGAATCGGGAAGGCGTAGTAGCGGCTGGCGGCGAAATTGTTCAGGCCGTTACCACCGTCTATCGGCTGGGTATTGAGGGCGCTCTTTTTTGCCGCCTCAAAGACCGCCGGCGGTACGGCGGCGCTGCGATGCGTGGTGTAGACCGGGATCTTGTAGGTCTCGGCATAGCGCTTGAACATGGCCAGTTGGCCCGGGGAGAGCTTGTCCTTGTACTGCGCGGCATTGGCCGCGGTGATCACGAACAGCGGTTTTTCACCCGGGAAGGGGTCGGCGAGGAAGCCGTTGGTCACGCTGGCGGCATCCGTTGGCAGGCCGCCGGTCCAGGCCGGAATGCTGCCGTCGGCATTGCCGGCTTTTTCCGCGCCCAGGGGTGTCAGGTTGGTGCCTAGCTGATTGGCCTCTTCGGGCGAGACCGCGGCCATGACGCTGCCGGCCAGCAGGCTGAGCGCCAGTGCGCCGGTTTGAAGCAATCGAGTGCTGATGATCATGCTGGAATCCTTGTACGGGCCGTGGTCAGAAATTCACGCCGAAGCTGAGGGCGACGAAGTCACGGTCGATGGTCGTGTTGTACTCGCCGCCGAAGAAATCGGTGTAGCTCAGGCTGGCGGTATAGGTGTTGGAGTAGTCGGCGTTCAGGCCCAGGCTGATGGCCTTGGAGCCTTCGATGAAGTTCGGGCCGTAGCCGTCAACGTCATGGGACCAGGCGAGGCTGGGGCTCAGGTTGATCCCGGCTATTACGTTGCTGTAGTCCAGGCTGGCGCGGGCGCGGTAACCCCAGGAACTGCTGGTGAAGAAGCCATTGTCGTTACATTCGTCCGGGTTAACGGCATTAAGGGCGCGGCAGGTCGGTTGCGAGGCCAATTGACCGATGCCGTAGACAGGGTCACGGCCGAAGCGCAGCTCGCCAATATCGTCGTCGATGCCGCTGATATGGTTGTAGCCGACTTCGCCCACCAGGGTCAGTCGACTGGCGCCGAGCACGCGGTCGAAGAACTGCACCGCGCTGATCTGCGCCTGGGTAACGGGCTTGCGCACATAACCCTGGATTTCGTCGCCGAGTACGGGCTGCGCATGGCCGCTGGTGAAGACCGGCGAGACGGGTGAACCGAGGGAGGCGAAGGTCAGGTCGGTGGAGTTGATCGAGATCGGCATATTCGGCCGGTAGCTGAGCTCGCCGGAGACCGCGGTGCCCTCGATATTGGTCTGGAAGCTCAGACCATAGAGGCGAATGTCTTCCGGGTACTCGAGGAAATAATTGGCGGTCGCAGGGCTGCCGTTCCTGGTGATCTGGAAGCTGCCGTTGGGCGTCCGGCTGTGGTAGTTCATCGCGTAGGCACCGAACTCGGTGTCGTTCAGCTCTGGCACGAACCAGCGCAGGGCCACCCCGAACTGGCCACTGTCGCGAGCATCGCGGTCACCGGCGCGGGGTATAAATACGGTACCCGGTTCGCCAGGCGCGACGTCGGCACCGGCGACCACCAGGCGATCCTCGCAGCCGTCGGCGGCGGTATCGCCGTTGGAGAAGAAGGTGCCGCAGTTGTCGACGACAGTCTGGTCCCACTCCAGCTGATAGAAGGCTTCGACCGAGACGCTGTCGCTCAGGCTCTGGGACAGGTAGAGCATATTGACCGGGATCAGGCCTTCCTTGATCTCGGCGCCGGGGCGGCGGAAGGCGGCGGCATCGATGGGGTTGATCACGTTGATGCTGTTGCCGATAAAGGTGCTTTCGCCCCAACTGACCACTTGCTTGCCGACCCGGACCGTACCGGGTAGCTCGCCGAGGTTGTAGTTGTGGTAGAAAAACGCATCCAGGACCTGGGCGCCGGAAGACTGGGCACCTTCCTTGCGGTTGTGGTCGTCGATGTCATAGAGCAGTCGACTTTCGTCTTTCAGCTCGAAGTCGTACCAGTACTTGCCGCGCAGGAACACGCCGGAGTCGCCGTACTTGAGCTCCAGGTCGTGGATACCCTTGAAGATCTTGGAGACGGTTTCGCCCTTCTTGAAATTCAGGCGGCCATCGTCGTTGGTTTGAGAGGACGCGTCGCCGCCATTTCGTCGTCCGACGAGGTCGGGGTCCGCCCCGCGCACGCTCCAGCTGGCGCCGACCGACAGTTGTGAATCGAACTGGGCTTCGATGGCTCCGATATTGAAAGTGACGGCATGCGACTGGGCACTGCAACCCAGGGCAACGGCGGCGGCCAGCAGGTGCGGCCGGAAGATTCCGCGCATTGTTCTTGTTGTCATGCGGCTCTCCTGAGCATGAATGAGTGAAGGCCCATCCTAATCAGGCGAAAGACTGGCCATAAGCGCCTAAAGGGGCGATTTCACCTATCACCCACAAGGGTGATGACGGCCCGAGGCATGGCTCTTGGCCCCTATTCCCAGTGTTCGGCCGCGGCTTTTCGGCGGTCTCGAAGTCGGCGTCTGGGTGCGATTGCTACCGGGGGTGACAGCGCCAGCCTCTTCTCGCGTGGCGCGGGGGCGCTGGTCTGGGTGACCGCGACATGCCCCCCCGGCCCAGGCAGGCCATGGGGCGCGGCGACTAGCGTTACCTCTGTGTCCTGTCGACCCACAGGTTCAGAGCAGCCCGGCCGCCAGGGCATAGGCGCGGGCCTGGGGGACCAGCCAGTCGCGGAAGGCACGCAGGGCAGCCGACTCGACCTTGCGTTCGGGGATCATCAGGTAATAGGCCTTGTCGCTCAGGTGGGCCTGATTCAGGGCGATGATCAGGCGGCCCTCGGCCAGTTCGCGCTCGATCAGGAAAGGCGGGATCAGCGCCACGCCCATTTCATGCATCGCCGCCTGGGCCAGCATGGAGAACAGCTCGTAGCGTGGACCGCTCATGTCCCGGGGAACGTTCAGCCCCTGGGCGTTGAACCATTGGCGCCAGGCATAGGGGCGAGTGGTTTGTTGCAGCAGCGGCAGTTGACCTATGGCTTCGGCGCCGAGCGATGCCTGGCCATCGAGCAGGGCCGGGCTGCAGACCGGCAGCGGGTTCTCCCGCATCAACAGATGGGACTCGGTACCCGACCAGTCGGCATCGCCAAAATACAGGGCGGCATCGAACTCGGTGTCGGCGAACAGGAAGGGGCGGGTGCGGTTGGTCAGGTTGACCGTGACCTCCGGGTGCAGGGCCTGGAATTCCTTGAGGCGCGGCAGCAACCACT